>CAIYPC010000047.1 GCA_903927975.1 uncultured Bacteroidota bacterium
CAAAGATAAGGTATAAAGTTGTAAGTTGCAAATTTGAAACTTAAAATTTTATTGGACCACAGTTATTTAATAAATATTTTGTTGTTAATTATATATTTTACGTAGATTTGTCTACGTAACGAATAATAATACAAACGTAAATTACAGGACTTTTTAAAGGTCCACTATAAAATGGCGAATAATGTTAAAATAAAACCGTACGCTTCGTTAGATGATGCAGCAACGGGAGCATATAAAACGGTTCAGGCAATCGGGGGTAGAGTTTTCCCAATTACTTTATTTAAGCAGGGGAAAAGACAATTTGTTTCAGCCGTATTTCCGGTCAATTTTATAATAAACGAATTAAAAACAAATTCTACCGAAAAAGATAAAGGCATTAGGGATGTAAGGTCCGCAATGAATAGGCCAATTGACAGCCCTCACGCTAAAAACACAAAAGAATATCTCTTAAAAAATTATCAATCAAATTATATTTTGCCGCCAATGACCTTAAACATTCAGGATGCGGTGGAGCTACACATATTTGAAGTCACGGGCAATTATCTTCATCCCGGATATTTAGCCATTCCGTATGGAATTAAATTGTCAATTACTGATGGACAACATAGAAAGAAAGCTTTAGAAGAATTGCAAAAAGAACTCAAGCCCGAAGAATTTGCATTAATACAAAATGACGGCATAAGCGTTATGATTACAATAGAGGACAGTTTAACGCAAGTGCATCAAGATTTCGCCGATTGTTCAAAAACCAAAGCATTACCGAAAAGTTTGATTGCTGTGTATGATAAAAGGAATGCTGCTAATGGTTTGGTTATTGACTTAATAGATGCGTGTCCTTTGTTCATGGAAAAAGTTGATGCAACGCGGCAAAATTTATCTAAGAATTCAGTAAAACTTTTTTTGGTAAGTCAGATAAGGTCTTTCGTGAAAGAATTGTGTCTCGGCAATTCTGCCTTAGGCGATGTTGATTTTGAAAATAAAGCGGTCCATCTTTTTACAGATGCAAATTCTGCAACCTACAAACAAACATTGAAAAATTTTAAAGACTTTATTAATAAGGTCACGGATAAGATAGAAATTTTGAAAACGGTTTCGACTTTAAAAGAAGGTGTTGAAATGAGCAGAATACCCGCGCTGAGGTCAGAGTATTTAATATTAAATTCAGCAGGATTAAATATTATTGGTAGAATTTTTAACGCAATGGTTGCGCATAAATACACTTCTACCGAAATAGATTTTTACATAAATAAATTAGCGGCGATAAATTGGCGCAAAGATGCCAATATTTGGAGAAACAATATTGTAAACAAAACTGAAAAAGGATATAAAATTGCTAACTCAAATCTTTCTATGAAAGAAGCTGCTAAAGCTGTGATGAAAGAAATAGGTTTGAATTTAGATAATCAAAAAACTGAAGGGCTTATTGCTACGCAGTAAACCCTTCGCTAAAATAAGTGAGTTCGTTCGTGTCTCGTTCGTTACTCATAACAGAGGTGGACAAGTGGTCTAAGTCGTCACACTTTCAATGTGAAGCCGTTGGTTCGAATCCAACACTCTGTCACAAAAATATAACACTATTTGAGAATAATAGTTTTATTTAAATTCTATCATATCATCTGTAAACAGCAAATCAAATCCTTCAAACTTGTGTTGCTCTTTTAATCTTCTGCCATCATCTTCAAGCCATTCAGCTTTTACCCAATACAATCCTCTAATTGTTCCTTTAGGTTGCAATAATTTCAGGATGTCGTGTTTGTTCAGGTTTCTAAGGGTTTCGCGCAAATTGTGGTTAACGCCTGTCAATTCTTTATATTTCTCTTGCACATCTCTCAGCTTGCTTGCAACCCCGAGAATATCAAATACCTTGATTGCTTGCACCTTTAAATCTGCTTTCATCGGGAATGCTTGTGGCTGCTGTATTTGATCATTATCATTTGCATCAGCGTTGTTTTTGTTCCCCTTAGATAACCTTAGATTTAGATTGCCGTATTTCAATCGCTTTATTACCTTGTCAATCTCTCCAACTTTATCCAATAACTCTCTTTTCTCTTTTGTCAGGCTCATCAATATCAGCTCAACATCTTGTGTGTGTTCCATTTCTATTTGTAATTAATTAATAACTGCAAAGTTATCAATCAATTACACTACAAAATAAAAACACGCGAGATTGTCGCGTGCTGTCAGGTTTACTTTTGTCTTGACTACATATATGCCGGTATCACCAACTTCCGCCCGCGCCACCGCCGCCGCCGCTTCCTCCGCCAAAGCCTCCAAAACCACCACCGCCACCGCCTCCGAAGCCACCTCCTCCCCCACCGGACCAGCCACCGCCTCCGCGATTACTCAACATCGATCCAATAATAAATGGTAATACTCCAGAATTACTGAAAAGTCCTCCGCCTCCACTTCCACCGCCACCTCTTGAAATGATAGCGACAACAAAGATTATAATGCCGATTATAATAATAATGCCTTTTGCAGAAATTGATTTGCCTCTGTTATTATAACCTTCTGGCGCTTTGTATTCACCAGCAGCCGCTTTAATAATATCAGTTGTTGCGTTATCAAACCCTGAATAAAAATCATTGCTTTTGAAATTCGGAACGATATCATTATCGATGATGTGCTTTGCTGTGATGTCAGGAACGGATCCTTCCATTCCATAACCTGTTTCAATAAAGACTTTATGATCTTTTATTGCCGCCAATATTACAAGTCCATTGTTCGTTTTTTTATTGCCCACTTTCCAGCCACGCAAAATTTTTAATGCAGCATCGCTAATGTCCTCGCCATCTAGTGTATTCACGATAACAATTGCAATCTGAATAGAAGTGCTATCATCATAAGCCACCAGTTTTTGCTCGAGCGCATTTTTCTGATCGCTTGTCAACACATTCGCGAAATCATTTACAAGCCTTGCCGGACTCGGCGGATTTTTGGCAATGTCATCAATTGACTGCGCAATGCTTAATATGCTTAAGAAAGAGAAAAATAATATGAAGCTGATTTTTTTCATTAATCCGTGTCTCAATAATTAAATCCTTTAATAATATTTTTATCTTCCAAACACAATATCGTCCGGCAGCTCATTGGTGTCAGTGTCTTTATCATAAGGGAAATGCGTGCGCAATGCTTCTCCAATTTCAGTGATGATCCTTTCAAGACCACCTGCATAATCGTTCGCATTAAAGTGTGACAACATTTTTTTTACCTGCTCATTCCAAAAAGCATCGCCTACTTTTTCATGAATGCCTTTATCGCCAAAAAGCGCAAGCTGCCTGTCTTTCATCGCTACATATACCAGCACGCCATTGCGTTCTTTTGTTGCCTCCATCTTCAATTTATGAAAAGCTTCTGCGGCTCTTTCTAATGGATCCACAAATTTGCAACGGCTTTCCACAAACAAACGGATCTCTCCGCTCGTCTGTTTTTCGGAAGCACCAATAGCAGCAACAATCTGCGCCTGCTCTTCAGCAGTAAAAAAAGGCTTCTTTTTAAAAAGGGGAAACAAACTCATTGTGAATGGGGAATGGTCAATAGTGAATGGTCAGTGGTGAATAATAATTTTGCCACTGACCATTCAATAATTAGTTACCAAAATCAACTTTTGTATCCTTCGCATCAGCATCTGATTTGAAGTTTTGTTTTTTGCTATAGCCAAACAAACCAGCAATTACATTGGCAGGAAATTTTATAATCTTCATATTATAGTCAGTAACAGCCTGATTCCAATCACCAATAGCAACAGTCACCCTGTTTTCTGTGCCTTCAATTTGCGCTTGCAAATCTTTGTACAAACCTGTTGCCTGTAAAGTTGGATAGGCTTCAACGTTAATTGCAAGAGCAGCTCGTCCGATGCTGTTAAGCTGTTTATCGGCCGCAGCAACTTGTTCTGGTGAGGAAGAAGGGCTGATATCCGGAACTTTTGAGCGCATCTGAACAATTTTTATAAGCGTGGTATCCTCGTTTCTAGCTGCACCTTTAATAGTTGCAACAACATTGTCATAGATGTTCTTTTTTCTTTGGTAAGTTTTTTCAAC
>CAIYPC010000048.1 GCA_903927975.1 uncultured Bacteroidota bacterium
ACTCAACTCCAGCCACCTTAATTCTTTTTCATCCAGCAATTCTGTTACCTCAGTAATGCGATTGGAGAATTTTTCCAATTCATCATAAGGCGTTGTGCTGTCGTTCATCTTTTCTATGATGGTAGATTTTTCTTTCGTGAGATTCTCGATTTCTTTTTCCAGTGATTCAAATTCTCTTTGCTCTTTGAAAGATAATTTTTTCTTTTCAACGATTGTTGATTGTCGATTGACAACTGCCTGCTTCTCTTCCTTCTTCTCCGACATTTGGGTTCCCACATCAGTCAGCTTTTCATCATCTTTCAATGCAATGCGATATTGAGAATAATTACCGGGAAAATCGCGGATATCGCCATCGCCTTGGAACACGAACAAATGATCAACAAGTCTGTCCATAAAATAACGATCATGTGAAACGATCAATAAGCATCCTTGAAAATCACTCAAAAAATTTTCAAGCACAGCAAGTGTTTGCAGATCCAGATCGTTTGTCGGTTCATCCAATATTAAAAAATTAGGGTTGCGAAAAAGAATTGATAACAAATGCAATCTTCTTTTTTCGCCGCCGCTTAATTTTGAAATGTAAGTGTATTGTTGTTCAGGAGTAAATAAAAACAATTGCAAAAATTGCGAAGCGCTCATCGTGCCGCCATCTGCCAAAGGAAAATGTTCAGCAATATCCTTCACAAATTCAATCACACGCTTATCTTCCTTAATCGTTAGTCCCTGCTGCGAATAATTCCCGAACACTATTGTTTCGCCAATATTTACTTTGCCGCTATCAGGTTGCTCTATTTGTTGAAGAATATTTAAGAACGTTGACTTGCCTGCGCCGTTTTTTCCAACCACGCCAATGCGCTCACCTTTTTTAAATGTGTAATCAAAACCTTTTAATATCACTTTCTCACCATAGCTCTTATAAACTTTTTTTAGCTCTGCTATTTTTCCCCCGAGCCTTGTCATCTTCACTTGCAATTGCACTTGTTCATCTTCAATTTTCTGTTTTGCTTTTGTTTCTACCACATAAAAATTATCCTGCCTGCTTTTGCTTTTTGTAGTTCTCGCTTTTGGCTGCTTGCGCATCCATTCCAATTCTTTTCTGTATAAATTTTTTGCTTTATCAATGCTTGCCGAATCACTTTCAATCCTTGCTGCTTTTTTCTCAATATAGTTTTGATAGTCGCCTTTGTGAACATACAAAGTGCTGCCTTCCATCTCCCAAATTTCCTCACTCACATTGTCTAAAAAATAACGGTCATGCGTAACCAACAATAGCGTTACTTTTTCTTGATTGAGATAATGTTCCAGCCATTCCACCATTTCAACATCTAAATGGTTTGTCGGTTCATCCATTATCAACAAAACATGCTTATGCTCAAAGCCAATATCAATAAGGGTTTTAGCGAGTGCCACTCTTTTGCGCTGTCCACCGGAAAGAGATCCAGCAGTTTGATTAAGATGGTGAATGTTCAACTTGCCGAGAATTTGTTTCACCTTGGTATCAAAATCCCAGGCATTCAATTCATCAATTTTCACAATCGCATTTCCGATTGCGTCCGCATCTTCAGTATCACATGCCGCTTCATATTCTTTGATGGCGTTGATGACAGGATGATTGTGATGAAAGATATTATCAAGAACGGATTTGCCTTCAATAAAAGTAGGTTCTTGCTCAAATAAAGCAACTGTCACATCTTTATGTACCCACACTTTTCCGCTTTCGGCAGTTTCGCTGCCGGAAAGAATTCTTAATAAAGTTGACTTGCCGCTACCGTTTTTGGCAACCAGCGCAATCTTATCACCTTCTTCAATATTAAAAGAGATATTTTGGAATAGGGGCTTGATGCCGTAGGATTTGCTCAGCCCTTCAACAGAAACATAATGCATGCCGCGAAGATACGAAGCTTGAGAGGAAGGAACAAGCGGAGTTGTGAGTTCAGAGTTGAAAGTTGGTGAGTGCAGAGGCGTAGCCTCAGTCCATATTGTAGCAACGGATTTCAATCCGTTGTATAAATTTTGACCCATTAAAAAAGGAACAGCGAATAGCTGTTCCTTTTAATAAAATTTATTATGTTTCTTATGCTTCTTTCACTAATTGAATATCGCAATGAACACGCACATCATCACCAACCACAAGCCCGCCTGCTTCTGTTGCAGCATTCCATTTCAATCCAAATTCTTTGCGGCTTATTTTTCCATTGATTGAAAATCCTGCACGCGTGTTGCCCCATGGATCTTTTACGATGCCACCAAATTCAACATCTAATTTTATAGATTTTGTAGTATCACGGATTGTCAGGTCTCCATACAATTCATAAGAACCGTCATTATCAACCTGCTCATATTTTGTAGCCGTAAATTTTATTTCAGGAAATTTTTCTGCATTGAAGAAATCATCTGTCTTCAAATGCCCGTCGCGCTGTTCATTACCTGTTGTAATTGAAGTTACATTTGTGGTGAAAGTTACTTTTGCTTTTGTGAAATCTTCACCTTCTGTTTCAGCATCCACTGCAAATTTGGTGAACTCCCCAGAAACATTCGCGATCATCAAATGCTTGATTTTGAAAGTGACCTCTGAATGTGTTGGGTCTAATGCCCATTTTGTAAGTGCCATAGTATAATAGTATTTATTTAATGTTTAAACATCGAAATTATAACATTTCCTGATTATAGCAAAATTTTCTTTTGTTAATGATGATTTGAAGAAAGAAATAATGACTAGGAAAGCGCTATTAGTTATTATCCTAGATTAATTTTCTCCTTTCCAAATTCCTCAAATATCTGCTGAGTGATATCGCTTTTCAATTGAGCGCCTTTATTAATATCGACAGCCCAGAAAAATATTTGTAGATCGGTTCCAGCTTGTGTCATATTTTTTATGAGGAATTGCGGTTCGGGATTTTGCATCACTCCATCGTTGCTTTCAAAAATTTTTGTGATGATTTCTTTTACCTGCGGAATATTTGAGTTATCAGGAATTTTGAAATCAAGCTCTACCCTCATGTGGGTATTATTAAGTGTCCAGTTAGTGAGTTTTTGCGAAAGCATATCACCGTTCGGAATAATAACTTCTGCGCCATCGGGAGTAACAATCCTGCTTGAACGAATTCCAATTTCTTTTACCCTGCCTGTATTGCCACCGATATCAATAATATCACCAACTTGTATTGGTCGTTCGATTGCTAATATCACTCCCGAAACAAGATTGTTCACAATGTTTTGCAACCCAAGACCAATACCAACTCCTAACGCACCAATAATAATAGTTACTTTATCAAGTGGTATACCTGATGCTAATATGCCGAGAAAAAAACCGGCTGTTAATATCAGCAAACGAACAAGCAAAATAGAAGTGCCCAATTTTGTTTTCTTTTCAGGCATAATATCGTCGTTGCCTGTATCTCCAAAAAAGTAGCCAATATATTTCTGGAAAAAATTGGAAACCCATATTATCAAAAAGAAAATTAGCACACTGCCCAATGTAAAAGAGGTGTTGCCAACTGTTCTATCAGCATCTAAAAAATCAGAAATAGAATCATAAGCTGCATCAAATACATTCAGGTTTTGAGCAAGATTGATGAACCAAAATATACCAGCAATTACTGTGAGCAACCTGCGCAAACGCAATTCTAAATTTTGATAATTAAGATAAGCCGTAAACCGTGTTGATTTTTTATCAGTCTCCAACTGAAGGTTTACTCCATCCAAAAATATTTGAATGAAAACAATCAGTCCGATGGCTTCCATATAATTTAAAATCGCAGTTGTTTCTATTATATGAGCCAAAGTTGCTCTTCCATAAAGATTGCAACCAGCCGCCAATGCATTCAGAAAAATGTAAATGCCAGTTATGAGTTTAAAATAGCTTGGAAAAAATTCAGGATATTTTTTTATTTCTTTAATGAAACGAACCCCTAAAAAGATAGATGCGATGGTTGTAAAAAAAGTAATTAGCCTTAAATAATAAGTTGAATTTGTCAACAAGCTTTTAGCGCCGAAAAATATAAACGCAACAACAAACAATAACCAGAAATAAAATAATTGCTTCGGCCATTTTGTTACTAATAATAAAGTGAGCGTGATAATCAAAAGCAATTGTAATATCAATATATAAACGCCCGGTGGGTGAGATAGATCAAGATACGGTGCAATGATGAGCATTATCACCAGTGATGCGAGCAAAGGAAACGGTTGTATGTATTTGAGTGTTCTTAAAAATTCAGGATTATTGCGTTTTATTTTTTTCACATTCAGATAAACCCATAAAAAGAAAATCAGGAATATGGGGATGTTGAAAATATATTTGTCCCAGTTCTGAGCGAGATAAGAGTTCAATATCCTGCTGTTCCTTGTTACGGTTTTTTGTAAAATATCTCCTGATGATTTACTGCTTGTGTCAGACGAAGCTCCTTCCCATAAATAAGCTCCTTCTTTGCTGAAGGCTTTTTTTCGATAGCTTTTTACCAAGCTCTTGATCTGTTTTTGCAATGCAAGCACGTCAAGATAATCGTTGGAAACTTTGCTTTGCAGCAGATCGATCTTCAACAGGTTTTTTTTCATCACAGTGTCAGTGCCATGTAATCTTTTTTTCAGTTCATTAAGCTGTCGCAGATAAAGCAAACGCAATGTGCTGTCTGTGGGAATAGATTGAATGGATGAATCAGCAAGCACCGAACGCATCTGTGCATTCATTCCTACCAATTCTGTATAGTAAGCCAATAAAGATTTTTGCCAATCCTGCAAATCTTCAAACATGTCATCCAATGAACCCTGAATGGAAGAGAGCCTGCTGAGGTTGAGATTATTATTGATGTTGGTGAAGTTGACCTGATAGAATTTTATTTTCTTTTCATAATCAGGAAGATTTTCTGCGATGTCGCTTGAGTCATATCCATTTTCAACCACATCATTAAAATCATTTAAAGTGCTGTTGATGTCTTGTATTTTGCTAATAACTTTTGCTGCAGAAGTATCTGTTATGCGAAGATCTTTTTCCCAAACCGAGTCTTCGCTGTGGCGCTCTTCTGTTTTTTTATGGCGTGATTTAGCTTGCTTTTTTTCAGAAGCTTTTTTTTGTGCACTAACATTTGCATCGCCTGAAAAAATATTCAGCGCAGATAATGCAAGAAAGAAAAATGTTGCTTGTAGAAATGGAGCAAATTTTTTTTTGTTAATCAAAGACATAAGGATTTAGATGAAGTGTTTTCTAATAAATAAAAATGGCTAAATGATTTTACTATATCTATTTCTTCAAAAGTTTAAGGCAAACGGGGTTTGGTATTTGCAATTGCTTTCCGGTTTCTTTTAGCATGCCTGTTTGTTGGTTGATGCTAAAAATTACAACATTGTCAGTGTCTCTATTAGCTACTAATAAAAATTTTCCTTCGGGATCAATAACAAAATTGCGGGGGTGTTTACCAAGCACGTCCTGAAAGCCTTTTAGTTTTAATTTCCCTGTTACGGGATCAATTGAATAAATAGCAAGGCTGTTTGCATCGCCACGATTAGATGCGTATAAAAATTTCCCATTTGGTGTGATGTGAATATCAGCGCTTCCTTTTTGTCCTTTAAAATCATCAGGGTGTGCGCTTATTCGTTGAAATGGTTTCAGCTTTCCATTTATGAAATGAAATGCATCCACAGTTCCTGATAACTCTTCTATTATATAAACATCAGATTTTTTTTGGCTGAACACGATATGTCTTGGTCCTGAGCCAGGAGTTATTACTGCAGAGTCCTTTGTGCCCAAAGGCTGTTCTGCACTAGTATTGAATTTGTAAATCATTTCTTTATCCATGCCTAAATCGGCGCACAACAAATAATGTTCATCAGGAGAAAAAATGGCAGAATGTGCGTGTGCTTTTTCTTGGCGTATTGTGTCTGCGCTTTTTCCTTCATGCTGAATTACCTGAGCAATGGCACCAATCGAGCCATCAACATTCAGGGGCAAAGCGGAAACAGTGCCGCTGCTATAATTCGCTACCATCAGCCATTTGCTGTTTTTGCTTTCAGCAACGTAACAAGGATCAAGGCCGCCGCTTAGCTGTTTGTTTAGGAAAGTGAGTTTGCCATTCGCTTTGTCAAAAGTATATGCGCTTACCTCGCCTTCAACAGAACCATTTTCATTCACGGCATACACGTATTTTCCTGTTGGTGAAATAGCAAGATAAGACGGGTTTTTAGAGGCAATTGAATCTATCACCTGTGCATCACCGTTAGATGCATTGAATTTGTAAACATAAATACCCAGACTGGCTCCTTTTGTGTATGTGCCGACGAATAAATAATAATCCTGAGAAAAACTTTGGTTAACAAACAATGTTAGCGATAGAATGAAAATGAGCTTCATAATGCAAGTTGAATGATAAAGAATGTATGCAATTTACAGATTGCAAAACATTTAAAGGGAATGAAGCCTTATAAAAATAAGAAGGCCTCCCGAAATCTCGGGAAGCCTTTTCAGCAGTATTATTATCTTAATGTTCTTTAGAACTTTTTACAGTCACGTTATCTATAACTTTCTTCTCGATTGAGAAACTGCGCTGAACGAGTCTTGTTCCTACACTTATTGCAAATGTAGGGTAGATGTTTTGCGCGTCAGATCCTTCTTTCATCAAGTGAATGGTCTTCGCAAAGTGAACATCATTGTACTCTTTGCTATAGATCACTGTTCCTTCATCATTCTTTACGATTAATGTAAATTTCTGAGCTGATGGATTTTCAAATTCAACTTTGAATTCGAACATTTTTTCATCTGCTCCGATATATTGTACATTAACGGCTGTTTCAGGGCCGAAGCTTACTGTTTTGTTTTTTTCTGTAACTGTGTTCGCGAAGCTGCTGATTGGATTGCTTGCGAATAATACTGCTGCTGTTGCTGCCACTGCAATTGTTTTTAAAACTGAATTGCTGTTAACTGTAGATTTCATGGTGTTGCATTTAAATGTTTAGTAAAACGATGTTAAAAAAAATCTTAAAATAATTTTCTAGCAGGCAAATGTTGTGGGCGAGCAATGTGTGGAAGCAATGTGAAAGATAAAAGCTGTTGATGTATGTTTTTGCTTTTTCTTTATTTGATGATGTAAAAGTAGCACGCAATTAGTTGTTGTGCAAACCATCTTTTTGTTGATTCCATGATGTCAAACAGACACTTATTAATAAGGAAACCCTTTGTGGACAAGCTTTTGCACAATTATTCAGCATGATGACCAAAGGGTATTTCAGAGAAGATATCAGCTTGGTCTAAGCTTAAAAATAATTATGAAAACGTGATAAGATTAATAAAGCACTCATTTCATCAGTCTATAAAAACGATATACTTGTTCGCGAAACGAAAAATTCGGCTATTAATCATTCAATAGTTTAATATGATATTCTTGTATCAATGCTGGTGTTTCAGGAGTTAACGTAAAATTAATTTGCGCCCTTCCTTTTTCACAATCAATAATAAAATATCCGCGCAATTGATTTTCAGGAGTCACCTCATTCACTTTAATTATTTTTCCTGTTTTACTAAAAATTGCGCTCGCATCTTTTTTTAATGAGTCAGTAAAGTAGTCAAGAAAAAAATTCTCTGCAAAAATGCCTGATGTTTTTGCTGATGAAAAATCTGGCAACAGCTTTACGATTTCATTTCTTCTCTTTGTCAATATCATTGATGCTGGCAATTTGCGCGGCTGCAATTTTGCAAGTTTCACAATCGTATCGAGCACTTGCAAATTCACCCCACCTGTCGAAGCGTAAGTGACATTTGCAAATAGAATAACACCAATTCCATAATCTGGCATAATGCGCCAGTTGCTGCCAAAGCCGGGCAAGCCGCCACTGTGCGCAATCATTATCTTTCCATCGCAATCTTTAGTAAAACCTAAACCATAGCAATAGCCAATAGCAACAGGGCAAGTTCTTCCATCAGGATATTTATAATCAGCAATCACATTATTGAATCGCCATGGCTGATGCATTTCTCTCACTGAACTTCTTTTCACGGGTCCAGCTTCATTATCATTTCTCGGCGGCCACGCTTCTAAATGATAAGCCACATATTTGCTGAACGATTCAACCGAAGTGATCATGCCCCCCATAGCACCGTAAATGCCATCATGCAACGGAGTTTCTTCTTTCCAATCTCCATTCAGCCATCTGTAACCATGTGCTAATTCACTGGCGGGGATGGTTGAATATTCCCATGATGCATTTATTCCTAGTGGTTGCCAAATATTTTTTGCGATATATTCTTCATAAGGGATTCCTGAAACTTTGTGAATGATATAGCCCAATGTTGCAAAACCAAGATTACTGTATTCGTAAACCAATCCTGGATCGTTTGAAAATGAAATCCCTTTTTTATAAAGAGCAATTAAATCGTCTTCGCTTTTTGCAAGCTGTCTGTCTCCCCATGGATTATCTTCGGGAAAGCCAGTTGCATGCGATAATAAATTTCTGATGGTGATTGGCGGTGCATCAGCAGTAAGCTGTTGATTTTTTATTTCAGGGATATAGTCATAAAGTGGATCATCTAGTTTCAATTTCCCTTCATCGCGTAATTTTAGGATAGCCATTGCCGTGAAACTTTTGCTCATGGAAGCAATGCGGAACATGGATTGAATGGTGGCAGGCGTTTTTTTATCAATATCCGAATAGCCACCGCTTCCTGAATAAACCAACTGACCATCCACAACAACGCCGAAAGCATAACCAGGAAAATGATTTTTCTCTGCAAAATCTTTATAGATTTTTTCTGCAACAGAATACGTCGCTTTTATCTTTTCCAATCTATCTGCATCAGTAAATGCAGGTGGCTGATAAGTTTGTTTTGTTTGCGCAAATGCAGTGCTTGCTACTATGATAAATGAAAATAATGCGATGGTTCTTTTCATATATTGTTGAATTAAATAAGCAGTTTGATTTTTTTCTGGCAATTGAAGATAAGGAACTTAATAAACCTGCATATCGTGATAGTCAGCGTAAGGTTATGATTCTTATGTTCAGCATTCTAATTTTTACGCACTATTCGATAACGATCCAGTAATTGTACCTATTGGATTATTTAAATTAGCGTATTATTTTAGCTCCCTAAAAATTAAAATCTTTATCCCATGAAAAGAATCAAACTTCTTTCTTCACTTGCTATTTTGGTCATTGTGGCCTCTTGTTCCAAAAAAAATAATGCTTTTGTTTCTCCGCCTGTGGTTGCCAAAGACGTTTATGTTGCAGGCTTTGAGAATAATGGGACTAATAATGTAGTTAAGGTTTGGAAAAATGGCATCGCTGCTACGCTTACGGATGGCAGCACCGGAGCATACGCCAATTCAGTTTTTGTAAGTGATACAAATGTATATATTGCTGGGGGCTATGATTATGCCGGCGTTGCCAAACTGTGGACAAATGGTTTGATTGCTCCGCTTCCAGATGCTGGCAATGGAGCAGTTGCCCAATCGGTTTTTGTAAATGACAATGATGTGTATACGGCTGGCTTTTACTATGCAGGAAATACTAGCGGTAACGAAGCGGTGCTTTGGAAAAACGGCGTGGCCACCTCGCTCACTGATGGACAGTATAGTGCATTTGCATATTCGGTTTTTGCGAGCGGAACAGATGTGTATGTAGCGGGCTCTCAAACTGTGATTGTAGGGGGCTTTCAAGCTTCTGAGGCAGTGCTTTGGAAAAATGGAATGGCCAATCCCGCTTACAGATGGTAGCCATGGTGCTGAGGCGCTTTCGGTTTTTGTGACGGGCACCGATGTATTTGCTTGTGGCGATGAATCTAATGGGACTAGCAGTGTAGCCAAAGTTTGGAAAAACGGAACGGCAACCGCACTTACTAATGGCAGCAATAGTGCCTTTGCCTATTCTGTTTTTGTAAATGGCACTGATGTGTATGTTGCCGGTTTTGAATCTAACGGGAACAATTATGTTGCTAAAGTTTGGAAAAATGGAGTTGCGACATCTCTTACTGATGGTAGTAATGATGCCCAAGCTACCACTGTGTTTGTGAGTGGAGCGGATGTTTATGTAGCCGGCTATGAATCAAATGGAAATAAAACCGTGGCTAAGATTTGGAAAAATGGAGTTGCAACTGCTCTTACCGATGGCAGCAACTATGCACGTGCTACTTCAGTTTTTGTGAAATAATACATTCAGATAAGTAGTATTTGGTTTTTCATTTTTTCTTTTTCATGAACAAGGCTTGCCTTTTGGCAAGCCTTGTTCTTTTTTAGTTCTCAAGTGAAACTTGAAAAAATATTGGCTCACATTAATTACCTAAGGGACCAAGCAAAAAGTTTATATAGCCTGAATATGAAAAATTTGGCTCAGGTTCATTTTATTGGGAGCATTGATGTTGTTTTAGATCCCTGAAACTTTGAAAACCATTTTAAGGGTGTAAAAGTGCTTTCGAAAATCAAGTTATGCGGTCAATCCTTGTATTCGGGGAGATCGATAATCCTTGAAGGTTTTTCAAGGATCCCAGATTAATAGCGAAAGTCAAAATAAACCTTCAAGGATTTTAGGATCTTGTCGAATATGGAAAAAACTGAATTGGTTTTAGCAGTCAAGTTATGCGGTCATTCAATTCAGCATTCTCTTTCTAAAAATCATTGCAATCTTTTCATCCTTCTAATCATTGATCGGATTTTTGGATAGCCGATAATAATCTTTATTGGTTGCCGTTTGAATATTCAATACTGAGAAGTATATTAGCACTCTTAAACCCTAAACCCTATTCTATGAAAAGAATCAAATTTCTTTCCTTCCTTGCTATTTTGGCTATTACAGCCGCTTGTTCCAAAATAAATGAACGCTATGTATTATCTACGCCGGTTGCAAATGACGTGTATGTTGTTGGTTATGACGGCAACTCAACGATGATATGGAAAAACGGCGTGCCTGCACCAATTACTGATGGCAGCAATTATTCTTCCCCCTTTTCGATTTTTGTGAGCGACACGGATGTGTATGTTGCTGGTTACGAAAACAATGGCTCCAATAATGCGGCTACAGTCTGGAAAAATGGCGTGGCAACTGCGCTTACTGATGGCAGCAATGATGCTTCGGCTTATTCGGTCTATGTAGATGGGCCGAATGTTTATGTGGCCGGATATGAAGTAAATATATCCAACAACGTTGCCAAGATCTGGAAAAATGGTGTGGCCACGGCTCTTAGCCATAGCAGCAATTACACGTATGCGCAATCGGTTTATGTGAGCGGCGCAGATGTATATGCGGTCGGGGTAAAATTTAATGGAACAAAGAACGTGGCAGTGCTTTGGGAAAATGGAACAGAAGCAGATCTTACCGATGGCAACAACGATGCTTATGCGCAATCTGTTTATGTCAATGGCCCTGATGTGTATGTGGTTGGGGCAGAATATAACGGAACTAAAAATGTGGCCAAGCTCTGGAAAAATGGTATTGCTACATCTCTTACTGACGGTATCCAAAATTCGTATGCCTTCTCCATTTTTATGAGTGGCTCAGACGTATATGTTGCAGGCAAGGAATTCAATGGCACAAATTATGTGGCCAAGCTGTGGAAAAATGGAACGGCAAGCAGCCTTACGTTTGACAGCAAAGGTGCTAATGCGCTTTCTGTTTTTGTGAAATAAAATTTATTCATTTGCAAGCATGCCATGCCTGAACAACTGATATATTTGATCATTGTTTGAGGTATGGCATTATTGTTTTTGCTATTGAAGAAGGGCTATATTTCTTAACGGGAAATCTCTGAAAGAGGTTTAATGCATGCACATGCAGTTTGATTGCTATAGCAATGCAGGGGTTCTACAAAATATTTCTAAGCACAACGATTGCAACTGTGCAGTAGATAACAATGCCGGTAACGTCAACCAATGTGGCAACGAAAGGGGCGGAGGAGGTTGCCGGATCTTGTTTTAATTTTTTTAAAATAATTGGCAACATGGAGCCGATAAAACTACCCCACATAATTACTCCTATCAACGCGAAAAAAATAATAGTGGCCATTAATCCCCAATGCTGACCATAATCGGCAATGTGAAGCATCTGCCATGATACAACTCTTATAAAGCCAATACAGCCCAATAACAAGCCAAGCGAAAAGCCCGACATTAATTCTCTGCGCATCACGCGCCACCAATCTTTAATGCTCACTTCGCCCAACGCCATTGCCTGAATGATGAGAGATGAAGCTTGCGAGCCACTATTGCCCCCGCTGGAAGTGATCAGCGGAATGAAAATAATAAGGTCTGCGAATTTTAAAAATATGCCAGTTTCCTGATAGTGCTGCATGGCGGAAGCAGTAAGCATTTCACTAAGAAAAAGTGCGATCAGCCAACCTGCCCGTTTTTGTATAAGTCGCCATAAGGAAATATCTAGATACGGTTCGTCCAGCGCTTCTGCACCGCCCATCTTTTGGATGTCTTCCTTAAATTCTTCGCTCGCTACCCACAACACATCATCAATGGTAACGATGCCCAGTAGTTTATTGCTGTTACTAACAACGGGCAAGGCTACCCGATTATTCATTTTAAAAGCTTCATAAGCTTTTTCCTGGTCATCATAAGCGTTCAATGCAATCACTCTTCTTTCATCCATCAGATCGCTCACTTTTTTTGAAAGAGGATTCAATATGAATTCACGGATACGTATATCATCTAATAGCTCACCTTTATCATTGATGACATAAATCACATCGATGGTCTCGCTGTTTTTCCCAATTCTTCTGATGATGTCGAGCACTTCATTAACGGTGTTGTTTTCAAAAACATACACATAGTCTGGTGTCATCAACCTACCAACTGTATTTTCAGGATAACCAAAAAGTGAGAGTGTTATTTTTCTTTCTTCAGGTGTGAGCAGTTTTATTAATTCACGAACGATGCTGCTTGGCAGGCCTTCAAAAAAATCTGTTCTGTCATCAGGTGGCAACGCATTCAGCAGTTCAGCTATTTTGGATGGCGGCAAATCGCGCATCACTCTTTTTTGTGTTGGCAGATCGAGTATCTTAAAAGTGCTTGCTGCGCGGTGAATGCTTAGGTGCTCAATAATCTGCTGTTCATATTCCGGGTATTCGTCCACCAGCTTCGACACATCGCTGATGTTCTGATCGTCAAGAAATTCTTTAAGGCTCGATATATCGCTGCTTTGAACAATCTCAAGAAATTGGTCGACCATTAAATTGTTTTCGAATTCCAACTGCATGCACCAAATTTACTACATACTACTTACCAAAAATTCTTTTGTGTTTTTTTGATAATAAAATCACATAGGTATTTATGAATGGAGAAAAACAAAAGCCCCCCGACTTCTCGAGGGGCTTTTGCAATAGAAATTTTTTGATTAATATTTCATTTTTAATTCTACTCTTCTATTCTGTGCTTTTCCTTTTGCAGTTTTGTTGCTCGCAATTGGATTTGCATCGCCAAAGCCTACTGCGGAAAGCCAACCCGCATTAACGCCAGCTTTGTAAACAAGATAATCAAGAACTGCTTTTGCGCGGTTTTCGCTGAGCACTTGATTTTTTTCTAGTTTGCCAGTATTATCAGTGTATCCTTCGATGTACAATTTTAAATTGGTATCTTCTTTTAAAATCTTAGCAACTTCATTTAATGATTTAAAAGATTTGGGCAATAGTTTTGAGCTTCCTGTTGCAAAGAAAATATTTTTCGCATCGCCAGCTACCTTCTTAATGATCTCTTCTTTCACCAATGGGCAACCTTGGTTTTCTTTCACGCCTGCAATTGTTGGGCATCTGTCTTCATCATCATTCACCCTGTCGTTATCTGTATCAGGAATAGGGCAGCCATGATATTTTGCAATGCCTACAACAGAAGGACATTTATCTTCCTCGTCGTTAATACCATCGCCGTCTGTATCTGGAATTGGACAGCCATGATATTTAGCGATGCCTTTTTGATTGGGACATTTATCGTCTTTATCAGGAATGCCATCGCCATCGGTATCTGGGCAGCCATGAAATTGAGCAAGGCCTGCAACAGTAGGGCATGCATCATCGCTATCAGGCACGCCATCGCCATCGCTGTCTTTAGGAGGCTCAACTGTTGGTATGATAACAGCCACTGGTGCTGGTTTTGCTTTAGGCGAAGAAATAGTTTCAGTAACACCAAGCGAGTAAAATAAATTGTTGTCAAGATTACTTTTACTTAGGGAAGCACGGTAATTTAATTGAAGAAAAATGTAGGTAATGCTTTGTAAATTTATTTGAATGCCACCACCCAGCGGAGCATAGGGTGCCCATGTGCCATCATAACCGCCAATGCCGATACCAGCAGTAAGAAATGGGTTAAACAGATGGTTGTCGGAGAGTGCGCGCAAATGCAAAGATCCTTCAAACTCATTAGCATAACTAGAGTTGCTATTTGGGTCTTTTTTAGAGTAGTTCGTAAAGATGCCATTGTAGCGAACTGAGAGGTCAAGAACATTTGCTAGGCCTTTCCAATACATAATGGAGAAACCAGGGTTCAAATTTTCGCTTTTAAATGAATTGCCGATAGAAAGTGGCTGGCTGAAATCCGTGATATTGGCGCTAAAGCCAATCAAGCTGCCTTTTTTAGGTGAATTTGAGTTTTGTGCAAGAACGGAGCCCGTTATTACGCAGAATACTAATAATAGCGATAAGATTCTTTTTGTCATTGGTAAGTGTTTAAATTAAAAATTTCATTGGCAATATGCCATATTTTCGAGCCGCAAAGCTAATTCTCTTTTTCCAAAAACGCAATGAGGGCTAGTGGGTAAATTTAAACGGGAAGTAGGAAATGCCATACATTAAACGTTATAAATAATATGCTGTTGACATCAATATTTATAGATAATTCTCCTAAAAGGGGAAAGGGTGTTTTTGCGAGAACGGATATCCCAAAAGGAATAATTATTGAGACTTCTCCAGTTGTGGTGATGAACAAACAGGAAAGAATATTGCTCGACCAAACACTTTTACACGATTATATATTTGAATGGGGCGATAGAAAGAATCAATGCTGTGTTGCGCTGGGGTATATTTCTGTTTATAATCATTCCTATAAATCGAATTGTGAATATGAAATGGATTATGATGAACAGGTGATAAGCATTAGGACAATGCGTGTTATAAAAGCCGGAGAAGAATTGTTCATCAATTATAATGGCAACTGGAATGATGCAAAACCCGTGTGGTTTGATGTGAAAGAGTGATGATTTTTTATTAATGTCTTGATCTCTTTAACACGGGAGAATATTTTATGCCGATGTTAATGCCATAACTGCTAAGCCGCATGTTGCCTACGCCAATATTTCTCAACGGAACTTTTACGTAGGGATCAATTTGTAAAGAAATATTCTTTTGCAAGAATGTTTCAAAACCCAATGACAAATTCAGCATCGAGAACCAGTAATTTTGATTCTGGCCATCAGTTTGCTTTATCCATCTTTGTGCACCAACATAATCATGACAAAAATAATCATTGCTCTGGTCTAGCATAAAGTAAGAAGAAAGCCCACCGTTCACAAAGAAAGTTGTATTGCCATCGGCACTAAAATCATATCTGAGGTTGAGCGGAAGCTCGATCATCTTAAATGATCCGCGAACAAATTCTACATGCTCGTTGGCAAGTGCAGGATTTAATTGCTGCTGTTGTTGATGAAAATCATCGCCATCTGCCTGATAATATTTGTCAGCGTAAAGTACACCGGAGTTCACAGAAAGATTATGGAACAATTGGTAACCAATTGTAACACCAATGCTGGTTCCTATATGATAGTTTTCGTAAACATATTTCACTTTTGAGAAATCAGGAGCGAATGAAATTCCTATCTGAAGCGATCTGTTTATGTTAAGCGATTTATTTTTCTTAGCAAGATTGATGAGATCCTGAGCTTTTGATGCTTCAGCGAGCAATGAAGAATCGCTGATAATGATTGCATGATGCTTTGATGCAAGCATTGTCACTGCAGATGAAGCATGCTTTAAATCTACTTCCTCATTAATTGCATTTAGATTATTAATCTTGTCATCATTGTTATCTGAAACGGAACTAAGATTATTTTTTTCTTTTCCATTTGATGAGATAAGTTTTGAGTTATGGCTTTTTGAAACATGATCATTGCTTGTTTCATTGTTCGCAATATTTTTTAGTTCATCGCTGGCAATTCTTTTTTTATCGAGGTAATTCTTTGAATTATTGGTATTAGTTTTATTGGTATGATTGGTTGCGGCTAATTCTTTTGCAATGTCATTGCGCTTGAAGGAAGAGGCATTATTATCTTCGTTCTTATTTATATTTAAAGCCTTTTCATTTTTCTTATCTAACTCTTTTTCTGCAATCGATTTAAGATTATCTAAGTAAGCTTTCTCTTTTTTCGGGCTTGCATTTTCCAGATTGTCGGCTTCTTGTTTATCTGTTATTTTATCAGCGTCAACATCAACATTTGCCTCATTTTTATTTACTTCTGAGTTTGTTTTTGTTGATGCGTCTTTCTGTGAGTTATTATCTACCGATTTTTTACTTTCTATATTATTTAATGTATAGTTTATCTTATTTTCTGAGTTGTTTTTTTTACCTGATTTTAAAAGAAAATAACCTGAGCTTATCAACAAAATTATTAATGAAGTGTAAGCAATGGGGAATATGAACCTCCGCGGTGGTGGAACAGCGGGGTTAGGTCTTGGGGCAGTTCCCAATTCCTGATCAAGGCGTTTTTCCAATGCATTCCATGATGAAGTATTTTTTTCTACCTCATAAGCATCGGCGGCCTCGCGGCTCAGGCGATCCAACTCTTTATCAGAGAGGTTGAACATAAATTTTCTGGTCAGTTTTTTTTAACAGGATCTTTCTAAGGTTTTCTCTTGCTTTTGATAAATTGGATTTAGATGCTCCCACAGAAATCCCTAATTGTGTAGCAATCTCATCGTGCGACATCCCCTCAATAACAAATAAATTGAAAACCGTTCTGTAAGCGGGCGACAAATGTTTTATTGCTTCAATAATTTCTTTATACGAAAGTACATCCAATCCGTTTTCTGAGTAGCCTGCAATATTCTCTGTTTCTTTTGTTAATATTTTATTTGATATTCTGGATGAGTTTTTTCTATAATGATCA
>CAIYPC010000049.1 GCA_903927975.1 uncultured Bacteroidota bacterium
ACTCACAACTCACAACTCACAACTCACAACTCACAACTCACAACTCACAACTCACAACTCACAACTCACAACTCACTTATAAACTATCTTCTCATTCTTCTCAAAATCATACAATGAAAGATAACGAAGCTGATAATATGCTCCCCAAAAATCTCTCAATGAAGAAATATAATCACGCTTTGCTTGATCCTTTTCCTGAAACGCAATACTGAGATCTGTGATGCTTAAATTTCCAAGCACGTATCTGTCTTTTGCAATCTGATATTTTTCGCTCGCAATACTATCAGCCTGCGCAGAAAGAACTACCTGATCACGCATCATATCGTATAAAGTCACCTGCGTTACGATCTGCTGAATAAAAATTTGTTTGTCCTGTTCAACTGTGTATTCAATCAACTGCTGATTTGCCTGTGCAGTTCTTGTTCTTGATTTCGCCCTGCCCCAATCTAATATCGGTATCACAAAATTCAATTGTAGCAACTGCTGGTTTTGCGGGTTCTGATATACTTCTTCAGCTAAAGCAGCGCTTTTTGAATAACCTAAATTTGCATTCAGCGTTGCGTTCAAACCATTGTCGCCACGAGCTTTCGCAACATCGCGTTTTGCTTCAGCAATCCGGCGTACAAATGCAATTGCATCTGACCTGTTTTCATAAGCTTCAGCAAGCACCTTTTCTGTTTCCACATTCATGTTAATTGTTGCTGGTGGAAGTGCAAGCGATATTCTATCAGCGCTCGACAATCCTATGTAAGCACGCAGGTTCAATGTTGCAATTTGCATATCACGTTTAGCCATGCCCACAGCCTTTTGTGATTTCAATTGTTCAAGTTGCAATTGCAATATTTCGTTTTTTGATATTTTGCCAAGCTCCAATTTCTCATTAGCGATACGTTGAATATTTTTTGTGTTGATAAGATTTGTTTCTGCCACTTGCAAATTCACTTGTGCAAGCAACAGATCAAAAAAATATCCCGTCACTGTTATAGAAATCTGTTCCATCGATTCTATATAAGCTTGCTTGCTCTCATTAAATTTAAGCGGCTCAATTCTTTTGTCCCATTTCAAAGAATTAAATTGCCATAACGGTTGCGTGTAACCGATTCCATAAGGAAGACCGTTATACAAAACATTTTTTCTATCGAAATCATCAAAGCGTTGTAATTGTGTTGTTCCATAAATCGTTCCGCCTGTTGCTGCAATGCTTTGGCTGAATGAAAGATTCAAAGATGAGTTATCATAATGCACGGGCTGAAATTGAATGGTCCCATCTGGCTGAATTACCTGATTGAAAGTTTTTGTATAAGCCGGCAACATTCCATTAAGCGCTAACTGCGGTTGATAGTTAGATCGAAATGTGCGCCATACCCAATATTTTGTTTCCTTAGTTGTAGCTGCTTGTTTTGATGCAATTGATTTTCCTTTTGCCATGGCAACCACTTCTTCCAATGAAAGCCTGATGCTGTCATTTGGATCCTGACAATATGATTTATGGATAATCAACATCAAACTAAAAATATATAATAACAGCGTCTTCATGTTCACTTCAATATCTTAATTATTAATAGAAATTTCTTTCGCGTTTCTATATTCGCTCATGTCAGAAGTAATAATCACATCGCCTTGTTGAACATTATCTTTTATCTCTACAAAATCAAAATTCGTCATTCCGATATGAACTGTTCTTCTGACAGCTTTGCCATTATTCAACACGAAAATATCTTGTGATGATGCGCCTTTGAAAGCAGGACCGTTTGCAACGCGAAGCACATCATTATGAGTTGCGGTTACTATATACACATCCACTTTCATGTTCGGTCGAAATAATTTATTATCATTTTCATTCAACCTGATTTCAAACGAAACAATATTATTTTGAACAGAAGGATAAATATTTGCCACAACACCGCGCACTTCTGTTTCATTAATGCGAATGATTGCAGCTATTCCATTATGCAACTGATCAATATAGTTTGCAGAAATACTTCCTGTCACTTTAAAACTTTCAAGATTTGCAATTCTCGCAACAGATTCTCCCTCTTTTATAGAAGAACCGATATTTTTATTGATCCATGTAATAACTCCAGCACGGCTCGCAACCATGTTCGCTTGTTTCAATTTTCTTTCCAGCTCACGCTGATCATTTTGCTGAATGGAAGCAGCTATTTCAGCTTCTTTCATTTCAACCTGCATCGTTTGTTGTTTATTTTTTATCTCATTTTCCAATTGAAGCTTTTCCAATTTTGCAACTTGCAAATTCAATTCAGCCTGATCAACACTTTCTTTTGTCCCTCCGCCAGCCTTAAATAATCTTTTTGCATTTTCAACATCAGCTTCAAGACTATTGATTCGAAGTTGTTTCACATCGTTGTTCGATTTGATATCATAAAAGCTTTTATCCAATTGAAGTTTTAATTTTTTGATATCATTCTTTTTTGATTCAAGCTGAAACTTCAATTTTTCCAATTCAGTTTCGGATGCAGATTTATCAAGCATAATAATCGGCTGACCAGCATTCACTTTGCTGCCAGCATCCATCATCACTTTCTGAATGGACGCATTAATAGGGCTTGTAATAATTTCTTCAAATTCAGGGAGCACTTCACCAGTAGCGCTGATGGTGTTTTCAATATTTCCTTTTTCTACAACAGCAGTTGTGATCACAGATTTATTAATGGAAGATTTAAAAGACAAACGAAGCAGCAACATTGCAATCGTTAGTATCACCGCAACAATAATAATATAGAAAATTGTTTTTCGTTTTCTATTCACAATCACTTGTTCCGGCAGCGCAGTATCCATTGTTGAAATATTATTTGCAGAAATATTTCAATCATGATGCCAAACGCAAACAAATAATTTTCAATTGATAGCGTATTTTATAAAAACAAAAAACGTCCGGTTTCGGACGTTTTGTTCGTAATAAGAAATAAAAATATTTTCTACTCAGCAAATGGCTTGTCAATTGATATGCTTTGCTTCGAAAACCATTTTGGTCCTTCTTCAGTGATATGAGCGCAATCTTCGAGGCGCACACCAAACTCTCCGGGAAGAACAATCGTTGGCTCAATGCTGAAACACATTCCGGGTTCAAGTAATTTTTTATTTCCAAGCACCATATTTCCCCATTCATGTCCATCCATTCCAATGCCATGACCTGTGCGGTGCGGACAGCCCGGCAATTTATAGCCTGGTCCGAAACCCGCGTCTATCAACACTTGGCGAGCAGCAATATCAACATTCTCGCAAGGCTGTCCAATTTGTGCAGCAGCAAATCCTGCGGCTTGTGCTTTCTTTTCAAGGTTCCAAATATCCAATTGCCTTTTTGTTGGTGCAGCGCCAAATACCACAGTTCGGGTAATGTCAGAAGTATAACCTTCCACTGTGCAACCACAATCCATCAGCACTATATCACCTTTTTTAATATGCTGCGGCTTGATGCTTCCATGAGGCAATGCAGATGATTCTCCAATATTCACCAACGCACCATCAGAGTTGCCGCCCAATTTTCTTTGCGCTTCACCAATAATGTTTGACACATCTGCATTCGACATTCCTTCTTTCAAACTGCTTACAGCAACTTTAATAGCAGCTATCGTAATGTCATTTGCTTTTTGCAGCAATGCAATTTCTGTCGGGGATTTAATCATGCGACAAGGAACTGTTATCGGATCGCCACTCACAAAATTCATATTCGGTGCTTCTTTTCTCACGCCATCCAAAACAAAAAATCTCAAACGCTCTTCCATTCCAATATTGCCTCCAGTAATTCCCAAGTCATTCAATGCAACAACAATTTGCTTATAAGGGCTTTCATCTTCTTCCCACCTGCGCACGTCATTGCCAATTTTTATCAGCTCACGAAGCCTGTCTGCCTCAAAAGCAGGGCTCACATATTTCACTTCACCTTTTGCAGGAATGATCGCCACCATCGTGCGCTCGCTGGGCCACCAATGTATTCCCGTAAAATAAACAAGCGATGTTCCTGAGTCCAGTATCAATGCGCCCATATTATTTTCAGCCATCAATTTTTGCGCTTTCGCAATGCGTGCTTTCCTTTCTTCCACAGTGATTGGCTTCACATCATCAGTCATTTTTTGCAAGCCATCGAGGATGGAAGAATTATATTTTGAAGGAGATGAAAATGCATTAATTCCTGAAAACATCGCAGCACTTCCCGCAGATAGTTTTAAAAAATCTCTTCTCTGTATGCTCATTAGTTTGGTTTTATTAATGAATAAAAATTATCGCTAAAGTTATGAAGCTTTTTATTTTCAAAACTTTTTTTGTGTCCTTAGCTGATTGCTATTATTAAGCATCGTTGTGTCACTCCCTTGTACAGTTGTAATTCTATTGGACAATATGGAACTTTCATTATCAATTCGAGGAACCATGATTATCTAACGGAAATGAATATCTAAATAATTTATTTATCATCATCCGTCATCGCTGTAATCGCTTGAAGAAACCACGCTGCATGAGGCAACCATTGTTCCGTCCATCGCCATTCATTTCCATCATCGCTTGTTTTGAAATCAATACCACTTCCATCCCCGTTTTCTTTTTTTCCGGTAATGCCATTTGAAATTCCACCACGTTGTGAACCATGACCAAAATTTGAGCTCATATACGGCACATTATTTTTTCCAAACTGATACATGAAACACACTGAATAAGGATTGCAGCCAAGTACCCACGATAATTGTTGTGAAGCAAAAGCCGCCAATGAATCTTGCATTTTCTTATTTGCTTTTCCTGAATATGCAATCTTCCCTCCTATTAATGCAGCGGTTGCCAAAGAACCCAATCTTGCATTTTCGCCCTGCCACCACCAGCCCGTTTCATTCTCATGCGGAATAAAAAAACCATCCTGAACTTTATTATGATAAACAAAACTTTGACGTGCATAACCAAAAGGATTGCTCACGTTATTGGTTACACGTAAATTATATTCCAATGCTTTTTTAATAACATCAATTGCCTTGTTTCGAAATGATTCATCTTTTTCTTTTTTTAAATATCGAGACAGTGCAACAATAGGAAAGCCTGCATCTGACGCATGCCAGAACGGTCTTGCAGAATCATTAGCAATAAAATATCCCGCAACAATCATTCGCTTTTCCAAATTGCTTGCACGTTTTCTTGCTTCATCGCGATACAATGAACTATCCGTTACAATCCATAATTCTGTTGCCGCCATCAAAGCACAATAATCATCAATGATATTTTCTTTTCCATCATCATCATACTTAGTATTATTAATAAGCAGATGAGCAAAGGCTCGTTTTGCTCCGTCAAGATATTGGGCAGAAGTAAAATCGCCATTCTTTTTCCATGCTGAAATTCTTGCCAGCGCAGCAATTGCCATTCCGCCACCTTCACGGAATGCACATTGATAATCTGATGTGGTCACGCTATTCGCAAGCAATCCCACCACCCTTCTTGCATTCGGATTTTTATTAAAATAGCTGAACACAATCATCCGAAAATAATTCTCTGGCGAAAGCGCACGCATCATATAATCTGCGCCCCAGATCGCTTCGTTCTCAATGGAATCTTTCACTCCGAGTTTTGCTAGCATCTTCGGAATAGATTCTGTTGCATTTATTAAAGACCAATCAACCAACGGCGTTTGTTGTGGCGATACAAAATTTGCATAAGCCAAATGAGAAAAATATTTGCTCACATCACCAGAAGCATCGCACCAGCCTCCGTGCATATCAACTGTTTTATCACTACCAAATAATATCAATTTTTTATCAGCAGTCAATTCTTCAGGTGTGTTAGCACGTTGCTGATTATAATAATGAATAATTGAAGGAATGGTGAGCGTAGCAAGTGCATTCTTGCTAATATTAAATTCTCCAGATAAATAATTTTTGTCTTTTATGGTAATACCAAGTTTATACTTACCCGATTTTTTAAATGCAGAAAAATCAGCACGGTAAAAAAACTTTCCTGGAAACCATTCGTCAATTAAAAACTTCTTGCTCTGTTTTGCAGTGAACTCAATTTTATTATTTTCAGTATTAATAAGATTAAATTCATTTGCTGATGAAAGCTCTTCATCAGTTTTTATTACAGCTATTTTGGCTGCGCTTTCATCAAACGCAACCTGATTAACATAAATAGTGGGTTGAGAGAAACCTTTTGCACAAAAAATGAAAGTAATTGCCAGAGAAAGAAATGTTGCCTTAATCAGAGTGAATTTCATTAACCAATTTTTTAAAATATCTAACAGTTCAAAAATGTTTCTATAAATTTTCTAAAAGCAAAGTTTTAGAGATTTGCCATCGCCATTATCCTAATCCTGCGATATTGTAGCAAATGCAGATTGTTGTTCTATTTCGTCAGATAAATTTTCATTAATTCAGCTTTGTCAGGTTCCGCCTCCACCGAATCAAAAGCAAATAAAATATTTGATTTGGTACGAATATTTGGAGCTCCAAAATTAGGTCCGAATTCTATGATCCAGTCGATTCCTAATTCAGTCAGTCGCAATGAAACATCTAAGCGTGTCATCGCATTAGTTAGCCATCCTGAGTTTATGAACTTTGTTTTGCTAGTCTTGCTAAGGGATACAGCTTTAATTACTATTTCTGTCAGCCCTTTGTAATTTTCATCATCCGCAAAGTAAAATTCTACAAAATCAAGAATAATAAAAGGGTAATTGCGCTGTCTTAACTTTTCAATTTCATTTATTGATGATGGAAATAATTTTTCTATCTCTCCAGAGTCATCTCCCCAGTTTAGCGGAGCTATATTTCCATGTTCAATCCAATCAGTAACGGTGAATTTCATAGCTCTTAAAATTCATTTTTGCCTCAAGCTTTTTATTTCCTAGAAGTTCAAAAAATTGCTCCCAATGAAATGTTATTGATGCGCAGCCCAAAAAATTGAATTCTTAAATAGCTGCACATAATCTTTGTTGTCAAATAAATCTGGCGAATGCCCCATGAATATATAAATATTCCGCGCAGCAAATTTTTCATTCGACCATATCACTGGATGATCTCCCATTGTAATATCAGAAGCCGGAGTGTAGGTTGATTCATCAACGCTTGCTATCACATGAACATTTGGTCGCGGGCTTTTATCGTAAGTATAGAATTCTTCTTTCTTAATAATGAAGGAAGAAGGAATGCCTTTCATGCAAGGATGAGATGCATCTTCAACATCCACTTTGGCGTCCACAAAAGTGGCGATATAATTTTTCCATCTGATGCCGCCCATAAATGTTGAGAACCATTGCCACATTTGATATCCATCAAACTCACCCAGCAATGATGCATGATGAAACCCAAGCCAGCCGTTCTTTCCATTCGTTACATATTTTTCGAAAGCTTGTACTGCCGCATTTGTCCATGCGTAAGGCGCATAATCCAATTGCAGAAAAACCTGAAACTTTGTGAGAAAAGAATCATTAATCTTATCAGTATTGGTGATATATTCAATGGAGAAATTACTATCTGCAGCTAATTTATCGAGCCAAATTTTTGCTCTCTGCGAATACAAAATATGATGACCACCATTTTCATAAAGAGCGAGCACAGAAAATCGCGGAGATTTTTTCTGTTGAGATTCTTGTGAAAAACTTTTGAAATAAACGCAGGTTATTAATATTAATAGCAGTCCAACTTGTTTCATTATTATATTTTACAAAAGATATGATTATCCTGCGATTTTCTGAATTTCTTTTATATAAGCAGCGCCAATTGGCAATTCTATCTGTTTTATCCAAACAGCATTCTTTTCAATCTTGCTGATTTGTTTTTTTGAAACAATATATGAACGATGAATCCTTACAAAAGACGAAACGGGCAAGAGTTCTTCTGTTTCGCTCATCGTAAGGCGCGATAATATTTTTTGATTGCTCAATACAAACTGCATGTAGTTTCCATTGCTTTCCACATATAAAATTTCATTTAAGGAAATGCGAATCTGATCATAACCGCTCTTAATAAAAATAGAATCAGGGATGTTTACGATTTCATTCAAATTATTTTTCAGCTTATACTGTTCGTAAGCTTTATTACATGCTTTTAAAAACCGAGCTTGAGAAAATGGTTTCAATAAATAATCAATTGCATCCAGTTCAAAACTTTGTACTGCATGTTCACTGTAAGCTGTGGTAAATATCACCATCGGCGGATTTGAGATTGATTTCAAAAAATCTATGCCCGAAATGTCAGGCATTTTAATATCCAAAAAAATCAAATCAATTTTTTCTTTTTGCAAATAATCAATCGCTTCAAACGCGTCAGTAAAATATTTCTTTATCTCGACAAAAGAAATTTTTGCAGATAGGTTTTTGATTACATCCAGCGCAATCGGTTCATCATCTATTGCAATTGCTCTCAGCATTTTAAAAATCAGGTTTATTCAAAAGTAAAACATCTTCTTTCAATCTAAGGCTGAATAGAAAGCTGCACATAGAATTCCTTCCCATCGCCATTCACAGATATATCAAATCTGCCTCCATAAATCAATCTCAGCCTTTCTAGCACATTCTTAAGTCCAATGCCAGAACGATCTTTCTCCGGATCAGTGTCCTGCCTCGAATGCATGCTGTTGCGCACTTCAAACAAAATATTTTTTTCATTGCATTCCAGATTTATCTTTATCCACGACTTTTCTTTCAGGCTAATTCCATGCTTGAATGCATTTTCAACAAGCGGAATCAATAGCATCGGCGCAATTTTGTGATTGCAATTTTGTCCGCTGATATTGTCTTCAATAATAATATCCGAAGAAGTTTGCGTACGCAATTTTTGAAGCGCGATATAGTTTTTCAAGTAATCAATTTCTTTGCTCATCTCTATAAAATCAAGATTGTTTTCATGCAACATAAAGCGCATCATATCGCCAAGCTTTTGAATACCTCCTGCTGTTCGCTCTGCATTCTCCTGCAAAGCAGTTCCATATAAAGTATTTAGCACATTAAACAAAAAATGTGGATTGATCTGTGAGCGAAGAAATTGCAGATCTGTTTTTGATTTAGCAATTGTTTTTTCCGCACCGCGCAAAAGCAGAATTTCGTCTTTTCGTTTTTGATAAACGAGCCAACTAATTGGCGTGATAATGAACAACAAAACAGAAATGTATAATATTAAAGCAGCGGCAAATCCTTCATGAATAAAAAATAAAATCGGGATAGAAAATAGCAAAGCACACAATACCAAACGAAAAAGAATTGCGGGGTTTAAAAACGATTGGCTTCCTTTCATTGGGAAGATCCAATATAAATTGCTCATCACCATCAAAAAAATTGGAAGTGCAATTGAAAAGTACACAACATAAAAAAGGCTTTCATGAATCAGGTGAAAAGATTCCAAGCCAAAAGGCACTAAAAGATAAATAATCAAGAAGGAGGTAATCTGATTGCATATCATCACGCGATAATCTCTTCTATTCCCTCGGCTTTCAATGAAGTTGATAACAATTTCGCGCACGCAAACATATAGAGCATAAAAAGCGAGCAGTGACAAAACAATTCCATAGCCCCAGAATAAATCCATTGATGATTGAGCAATATGTTTTTTTAGAAAACCAGGCAATCCTGGATAATCGTATTCCCACTGATGTAAATAATAAATTGCAATGTTTAATAAACTTCCTGCCATAAAAATCAAAAGACCGATTTGAACAAAAAACCATAAAAAATTCCTCAAAATTTTTCCCGCCATGCCTTGCAAAGACAATTTCATTTTCGTCATCGATATCGAAGCTTTGGCGGTGCCTGCTTCAAATTTTTTTGCGAATAATAAACGAGGGATAGTAAAAAAGTTCACGAATAAATAAGAAAAGTATATCACCAAGCCGCCACCAATTTGTGGCAGCACAACATTTTTATAAAAATTGAATGGCACATTGTTATTAACAAAAGGTGCCGCAAACTGGCTTGGTGTCACATTATGCATCGACCATAAATAACCCGCAAGCAAAATTGCCGCAGCCGTTGTGGCAAATATTATTTCGTGCTGTCTCCATCTTACTTTCATAACAAATAATTTTAAGCAAGATTATATCAACACCTAAACTATTTTTTGCGAATGTGATGAAACACTAAGAAGATGTGATGAAATTGAAGGAAGCATTGCAAACATGTTTTAAAACATATTATTAATTGGCAGAATTCTTTTGTTTGGTTACTTTAGAAAAGTGAAGCGCAACCTAAACTTCCTAAACCAAAATTATTTTCATGCTGGGTGATTACAGTCAGATGAAAGCTGCTTTTGCCATTGCGAAAGCAAGTCTGCTGGCTATGTTGCGCAGTCCTACTTCTGTTGTGTTTTCTATTTTGTTTCCTGTCATTTTCATTGTTGTGTTCGGCTCCATGGTCGATAATTCACAGGTAAATATTAAAGTGGGCATTACGCCAGGTTGCGACACAACTAATATTGTTTACAAAGTGATAAGCTCTGTAAAAATCATTAAGCCGCAAACGAACATGACGATGAATGAGATGATGGATGCTTTACAAAAAGGACAGATGACTGCCATACTCAACTTAACAAACGATGCACCGTTTAGCCCGCTTCCACATTATAGAATTGATTTAACGACATCAAATTCCGCAGCCAATAAATTTAATTTGTTACAAACTGTAATTGACGAAGCAATCAAGAACATCAATGAAAAAATGTTCCCGAAAAATCCAAGTGCTGCAAAAGTAACGGTCACCACTATCCCAGGAAGAGTTTACAGACAAATTGATTTTATTTTACCAGGTCAATTAGGGTTTTCATTGTTAATGGCAGGTGTTTTTGGTTCATCATTTTTGTTGTTCAGCCTTCGCCAAAGCCTTGTTTTGAAAAGATTTTTTGCAACACCCATTTCGCGGACATATCTGATCGTTGGTGAATTATTGAGCCGATTATTTTTTCAGGTCATCGGTTTTTGCATCATGGTAGCGCTCGGTTATTTTGCTTTTCAATTCACATTGATAAACGGAATGCTCACATTTCTCGAAATGCTGTTGTTCTCTGTTATCGGGCTTATCGTTTTTATGGGCATTGGTTTCATCATTAGCGGGCTTATACAAAACGAAAGCTCCATCGCTCCCGTCGCAAATACCATCACGCTGCCACAAATATTATTGTGCGGTCTTTTCTTCCCCATTGATAGTTATCCTCATTGGCTACAGGCTTTTTGCAATTTATTGCCGCTCACTTTTTTTGTTGATGGCTTACGAAAAATTGCGTTTGAAGGAATTCACATTTGGCAAATGCCAGTTCAAATGGCAGGATTGATTTGCTGGGCAATCATTGTGAGCTTTGTTACGGTGAAAGTTTTTAAGTGGGAGTGAGTTTCGAGTTTTCAGTTTGTAGTTTCCAGTTCTTGTAAATAGCAGTCTTGTTTTATCTTGATCTTTTCTTTTTTTTGGGGACTAGCTTTTGTAATTCTATTGGACATTCTTGCGTCGCACTCTTGTACGGCAGGAATTCTATTGAGCGCTTTATTAGCGACACGGCACATGGCAAAAATTATTTCGCGAATTTCGAATTTATCAACAGGGATTCAATTTCATCGCTTGTGTATTTATCAAAATACATATAGCTGATTATAAAATCGTAGCTTTTATAACTGCTTGCTAACGAAACAAAGCTGTTTACTATTTTTCCATTTTTAATTTGAGTCAACTTAAATTTTTTGAACCTGACCCCATCTAATATTTTGGTTGAAGTAGAAGAGTCTATTTTTATATCCTTTGATTTCGCCATTTCTTTATAGCTATTATTAAAAGCTTTTTGTGCAGCTTCATCACCACTATTTCCTGGCTTATTATCTGGAAGTGTGAGCGATGCAATAAGAAAATTTTGATTTTTAAATGCAGAAATCAGAGTTTTTGATAAAGGTCTCTCGCTATTCTTTTTTGCTTCTTCAATGTCAATAGAATTGGCAACAGAATTAATTACGTTAAAATCCGATGGCAAAACTATTTGCCACCCGATTTCTTTAAAAACATATTTTGTTCCTTCTTCCTTTTGAATAATAAAAGAGGTTAATAAAAATATCAAACAAAGCGAGATTAGTGATTTCATAAACTTTAAATATAGAATCAATTGGATTAGTTATTATATAAATCGATGTTCATTGAAGCTAAACTAAAAAATCAACGTACATAATTCGGAGAAGTTCAGTAGAATTCCAACAGTACAAGAGTGCGACGCAAGAATGTCCTTTAATCACAACTACAAACAACAAACCATAAACCACAAACTCTACTTCGTTGTATTCGGATGGAACGTGCTCCACGAATGCCAGAATTCCTGATAGCTTTGTATGGGCTGTAATTTTTGTCCTTTCAAAATTCCTTCAACACATTCTCCATTCATGTTCCAAGATGAATTGGTAGTTGCATCAGTAAATATTTCTGAGCTGATATTTTTATTGAACTGAAGTGTATTACCATTCACATTTCTGTTCCATGTATGAAATGAAACCCTATCTTTTTCAAGCACGATTATCAATGGCAAATTCGGCAATGAATCCTGAATAATTTTTTTCTGTGTGAGTTCATTCCAGTCATAAGCTTTTGCATATTGGCGATGCAAAATTCCGACTACCCAAGATTTTTTTTCCCATGATGCCGAGTCCCTTCTTTCAAGACTGCCATCGATAGTACCTTTGTCATAGTCTGCAAGACTATCATAATGTCTTTTAAATAAAGTATCTGGCTGAAGGATGGTTGAGTTTGGATAAAGCCTCAACCATGTTGCAAGCGTTGTTTGCTTTGATGGGATCTCATTGAGCGCAGATCCTTTTAAGGGACCACTGATTGCCATTCCTGTTGCTTGTCGCCACCAGCTTTTTGTGGTGGCATCTTCAAACATGGCATTGAAATGATCCATACCTACTAACCGGAAAGTTTCGTCTTTGCCATTAAGGATTGGGCTGAAAACCCTACCAGTCCTGCATACCGTACAATAGGTAATCATCACTGAAGTATTACCAACTGTGTCTCTCACCTGATGATGGTAGCCGATAATTTGTATCGGATAAGCTTTTGCTTCGCCGTTTATTGCAACACCGATCACTAATTTATTGCTATCAATTTTACTATTTGCAGCGTTTGCAAAATTTTTATTCTTTGGTTGATAAAACATTTTATCAGCTTCAAATTTGAAATTGAAAAAATAAAATATCACACAATAAAAAGCTGACACCAACAGCAATAAAATTTTCTTCCACGTTTTATCACGACGCAATGTTTGAATAAATGGATACACAATTAGGATCAGGCAAACAATCCTAATCCAAAAAATATTTTTGTCGAGCCAATAAGCAATGCCAATGCTGTTGGATTGCTGGCTTCCCGGGAAAGGCATAATAAAATATACACGAAGAATCTCCACGGCGAATAAAATCAATAAGCCAAAAATTAATAGCAATCTTTTCATTATTGTAAATTGAGAGCGTTAATAACCTTTACGGGTTTTGAAATATACATGGGCTAATCAAAAATATTATTGAGGACGTTATTCAATTAGCATTTCATTCTCCTGCTTTTTAGGAGATCTTTTACCAAAAAAAATATCAGCAAGCATTAATGAGCCAACTAAAAAGCTTACTCCATAAATAAATAGGGAAAGTGCTCCTGCTGTTTTATAATGGAGTGCAAAAAAAAGGCTTATGCCACCAACACAAAAATTAGCAACTGCCGAAAAAGCAAACATAAATTTTCTCCTGAACTTTATTTTACCAATTCTTATGTATAAAACCACCATCCCAAAAAAAGCAAGGAAAGAAGATAGGATTGACATGAGAAGAACAAAATAATTATCACTTACAGACATTTCAGGATAAATTCCTTTCAATATTATTACAAATGCCACGATAACGATTAAGAATGACTTTATCAGATGCCTACGATATATTTTATTTAATTTCAAAATACAAATTTATTATTCAAAGCAGTTAACCAAAAAATGAAATTATGATTTTTTCTCTAAAAATACTCTGATTACCCACGCACATAACATAAGATTCACGAAAAATAAATAAGCTTCAATATACCATTTGATAGCGGTAGATTTTTATGAAAGCTTGCAGAAGGAACGCTGTATATTTAATAAACAGAAATTTTAGCTGATGAGAAAATTCCTGAAATGGCTACTGGGCAAACCGATTTCATGGCTTGCTGAAAAAGTTTCTTCTTCGCCAAACGAGAAAGATGTTTTCCACTCGCTGGGGCGTTTGCTGCGAAGGATCCATTCGGGCAAAAAAAATAAAGGGTTGATAAAATTGCTTGATATCAATCATGATCAAATTATTATTTTTTCCGATCAACATAAAGGAGCTCGTGATAATGCTGATGATTTCAAATCGGCAGAGCAAAATTATCTTACTGCACTTCAATATTATCATGATAAAAAATTTCAGTTCATAAGCCTAGGGGATTGCGAAGAGCTTTGGAAAAACACACCTCAAAAAGTGATGGCGAACAACAGCAAATGTTTTGCTGCCGAAAAAAAGTTTGAAGAAGATAATCATTATTACCGCATTTTTGGTAATCATGATTTAGAATGGAAATATAAATTGCAACAGAATATTTTTCTGAAACCTGTTTTTGGAAATGATGTAAAAGTGCATGAAGGATTGCTTTTTAAAACAGGCTATAACAACGAAACTTATTTTATTTTTTTAGCGCATGGACATCAAGGGGATTTGCGAAGTGATGGAAACCCTTTCAGCGCTTGGGTTGTAGCGAATATATGGACACCTATTCAGCGCTATCTGCAAATCAAGATCAACACACCCGCAACTTCATTTGCATTGACAGATAAGCATAATATCATGATGCATGATTGGTCATCCACACAAAAAAATCTCATTTTCATTTCAGGTCATACACACAAACCTGTGTTCGCATCGTTGGATCATATTGACAGGCTCACTAAAGAACTTCAACAAGCACAAAAATCAAAAGATGAAAAAGCAATCACATCTATCAATGCTGAATTAGAGAAACGAAAAGCAGAATATGCCGGCAAAGAACAAGTGAAAACAAAAGCGAAGCCTTGTTATTTTAACAGCGGCTGTTGCTGTTTTGATGATGGAGATATCACTGGAATTGAAATTGCCGATGGATTTATCCGATTAATAAAATGGAATGAAGAACATGGGGAATCAAAACGAGTTGTTCTTGAAGAATCGGAATTATCTTATGTGTTTGAGCGGTTGAAGTGAGGAGAAGTCGGAAAGTCGGGAAGACCGAAAGTCCGGAAGAATTTTAAATAGCAGACTTTCGGACTTCCCGACTCTTGCATTACATAAAATCATCAGCATCTCTATATGCTTTTATCAAAGCCATCTCACCATCTTTTCCCGGCTTTGAAGTTCCATGTTCCATTCCTAAAATGCCTTTGAAGCCTTTGCCATAAATATGTTTGAAAATATTTTTATAATCCATTTCCCCTGTGCCAGGCTCATTTCTTCCGGGATTATTGCCGATTTGGAAATAGCCAACTTCATCGTAAGCCCAATCAATGTGTTTGATGATGTTTCCGGTATTTCTTTGAATATGGTACATATCAAACAAAATTTTGCAAGAAGGATTATTAACGGCTTTGCATATCGCATAAGCCTGATCGGTAGTGCGCAAAAATAAATCTGGTGTATCGCTCAATGGCTCAAGCACCATAATGATTCCATGCGGTTCTAAAATTTCAACGCCCTTTCTCAATGCCATAATAATATTTGCCGTCTGAATTCCTTCAGGCAAATGCCTTTCAAAATCGCCGGGAACAACAGTAGTTAATTTCCCGCCACAGCGTTTAGAAACTTCCACCGCATTGCGACAGCCTTTTAAAAATATCTCTACATTTTCCGGCTTGCCTGCGGCAAGTGTATTTTCCCCGTTGCCACCTTTATCCAAAACAAAAACGCCCATTCCCATTCCGAGCTTTGCAAGCGCGTCCCCGATTTTTTGTTGTTCAGCAGACGGTCTTCCGCTCATGCCATTATCTTCAATAGCCCGAAAGCCATGATCGTATCCAAATTTTATCTGTTCAATAAAATCTCCACCGGCATTGTTCTCGAACATGCCATCGTGAATGCCATAATTTAAATGAAAAGGCTTGTCTGAATAGACATCCAGTTTTTTATCAGATGCTTTTACAATGCCTGAAGTCAATAAAGTTGCGCCGCCCAATAATGAAGATTGAAGAAAATGTTTGCGTTTCATAACCTGTTTTTATTTCACGCTAAAGATATGGGATTGGGGGAATAATTTATGATTGAATTGTTTCCAATTTTTTTTGAATAGGCATTTCATCATAGGTTCTTCCGCCGAGATCACGACCAGCTTTCTTTTTATTAACGCCACCCCATTGTTTGAAGAAGAAAGCAACGCCTTGTTCTTGGCATTGCTGACGAATATCCCAAACCCACCATTCCTTTATTGGTCGTGCTTTTCTTCCGCTTTCACCACCGACAATTACCCAATCAATATTTTTCAAATTCATGTCCATTAAGTGATCAATCAATGGCTCACAAGAAAGAAATTTTGTTTTCGCATTTGTATCGCGCAAATCATCAATGCGATGTTTTACTTTTTCATTTTCCACAGAAACGCCCATCCAGATATTTGTAGTCCAGTTTAATAAATGATGAACTTCTTTTAATCTATCTGCTCTTTTTGTAAGAACCTGATAAGTATGTTGTGGCGTATCATTCATCACAGCAAAAACTTTTTGAATGAATTCTAGTGGAACTTCAGGATGAAATAATTCGCTCATAGAGTTCACAAAAACAACCTTACTTCCTTTCCATGAATAAGGAATATCCAATGCATTATCATGAGTTCTCACTTCAAAACCATCTTTATACTTTTCAATTCCCATTGCATGCAAACGCCTTGTCATCACCTCAGCATAACAATATTTGCAACCTGCTGAAATTTTTGTGCAGCCCGTTGTTGGGTTCCATGTCATTTCTGTCCATTCGATAGATGATTCAGCCATAACTACTTTAGTTTGATTTGTACTTTTCTTTTGTGATTGTCATCAATATAATAACTTCTCGCATCTTCTTTGTCTAAAGAAATTACTTCAATTAAGTTTTTATGTTTTAATTCATCTAAGACTTTCTTAGTATGCTTCGGTAAAAAGCCACTATCAAGTCCAAAGTCAAATAAATCCTGATTTGTAATGACTTGTTTACTTTTCAAAAAATCTTTCATCATTGAAGAATAATCTACAGAAGTTATTTCATCAAACATTAGTGACTGATTAGGATTTACAATCTTAAATCCTCTACCGCTTTCCTCATCCAAATCCCACTTTGCATCTAGCATTTTATAGAATCCTGTCTTGTTATTAGTAAAAAAGAATAAACTAAAAAATTGGTTAGTTTCTCTTTCAATAGTAAAAGTATCTACATATTTCAAGCCAAGATATTTTTTAAATTGCTCCTTAACATCATTGATAAAATTTATTTGATTTTTAATATCTGGGATTTTTCCTGAAAATAATTCAGTAAGAAATTCTTCTAATGGTTTGCCTCCAGCAAAGGTTTCATCAGTTAATGCTTTCCCAACAAATCGATACATAAAATAGATTGGCAAAAATAATATAACCTCAGTCTTTCCATTTTTTAGAATTTGTTTTAATTGAGTTGGCTTTACATTTTTATAACCCCATGGGTCTATAAACAATAAGGCTCTTTCAGAATCCCTAATTTTTTGAAGTTGATTAATTACCTCGCCTATTACCTCTGAATATTCTTTTTTTGTAAACTTTACATTGACATTATTGGGCTTGTAAATTTCATTTACAAATCTTTCTACTCTTTCGATTTTTAATAACTCTGGTTCGATTTCAGATTTCCCTGCATCATTAAACCATACATCAATATTCTTACTCGATTCACCATTTGCGTAGTAATGATTTTTTATGCTTTCCATTATAGTAATGGCACTTCCTTTTTCATCGTTTAAATATTTCCCTTCACCTGCAAATAAATCAAAGAGATATATCTTATCAATAAATGAAACCCTTTTTATGACATTCAAATAAATTGATAAATACCTCCCAAATAATTCCATTTTAGCTTTTGAATGCTCAAGCATTATCAATTGTGAATCTTTATTCTTTGCCATATTGAGTTTAAGATTAAGGTCTATTACAGAGAATTAAAAATAGTAATAATTCTCTCAAAACAAACTCCCCTGCTGTCCCGGCCTTCTGAACTGTGTTGTATCCAAACTCCATTCTTCTGCGTTCATGCCATAAAGCTTTCCATATTTTTTATATTGCTGCGCTACCATTTGTGCAATGGTTCCTTCGCCGCGCATGCGCACTCCCCAGCGTGTGTCGTTCACCTTTCCATCATGACTTTGTTCAACCAAATGCCAAACTTTATCTGCACGATCAGGAAAATTTTTATACAGCCAATCGTGAAATAAAAATTTAATAGCACCATTCAAGCGAATGAAAGTATATGCAGTGAATGTTGCGCCGCTGTCACGTGCAGCTTTCATGATGCGTTGCATTTCATGTTCGTTGAGTCCGGGAATCATCGGTCCCATCATCACACCCATGCGAACGCCCGCACTACTAAGCTCTTCAATCACTTTCAGTTTTTGTTTTGCAGTAGTTGTTCGCGGCTCCATCGTTCTTCTCAATTCTTCATTAAAAGAAGTGATAGAAACCATTGCGGATACTAATCTCTTCTTCGCCATTTCCTGCAGCACGTCTTTGTCTTTTAATATCCATGAATTTTTTGTGAGGATGCCAACAGGCTGATTGAATTCATTGCACACTTCAAGCAACCCGCGAGTGAGGCGATACTTTTGTTCGGCAGGCTGATAACAATCCGTGTTGCCGCTAAGCATGATTGGTATGCATTGCCATTTCGGGTGCATCAAAAATTTGCGCAATAGTTGCGGCGCATTTTTCTTGATAATAATCTTTCTTTCAAAATCCAGCCCTGCGCTGTAGCCCCAATATTCATGCACATTCCGTGCGTAGCAATAAATGCAGCCATGCTCGCAGCCAGCATAAGGGTTCATGCTGTAGCTCATTCCCACATCAGGGCTATCAACTTTGTTCACGATGGTTTTTGATTCCTGTTCCAGATATTGTGTGGGCACATTCGTTTCTTCCCAATCGTCGATTGCCTCAATGTGCTCTCTTGTTGTTTCATCTTTTAAAAAACGGTTTTTTGTATTTATCTGCGCGCCGCGACCTGCGAGATATTGTTCGTTTTCATCTTTTTGTTTTGCAGATACTTTGAAATGATCTTGTTGAAGTGGATTGGACATGATAATGATTTTGTGATTTTTTGTTGAACGATGGACACAGAGAGACACGGAGAGATACAGAGAATCACGGAGGATATACAATTAGTTCGAATTCTTTTGTAAAGAATTTAATCGATAAAGCACAGAGGAGAAGAGAACACGGAGAATAAAATCAAAGAATCATTCTTTTTATTCCATCTTTCATTAATGGAACATGAAAGTTCATGATATAGCCAAGGCGTTTGCCTGTGAGTTTTAAATAGCTTAACAATTGAGACTCCCAAACTGGATGATGATTTTCCTGAGCTTTTAATTCAATGAGGATCAAATCGTCGATCACTAAATCAATTTTCAAACCTTCATCAATAGCCATGTTATTGTAAACAATGGGCAATTCCTGTTGCCTTACAAAGGGGATATTTCTTTTTGAAAGCTCATAGCAAAAACATTTTTCATAAATGCTTTCTAACAAACCAGGTCCTAATGTTTTATGAATAGTAATGGCGATGTTCATCAATTGCCATGTCAGCCATTGCTCTCTTTCAGTTATGGGCTTGAAATTATTTTGGATTATATTTTGATGCATCTCTAATTTTTTTTGAAAGAAAGCAAGACACAAAGCAGCAAATATTTTTGCGCTTTGTGCCTCACATATCTCTTTGTCAAACTACCACAATAGGATACGGATTAAAAAATCGTTGCGGCACTCTGTTCAATACGCCATATCAGACAAATTGCGACGCAACGACGATCATGAAAAACCAAGCCTGTCTTAATAAAAGCCAATCTCTAACACATATATAATTACATGAAAAGTTCTCCTTGCTTCGTGTTCACTGGTAAATTCTGGAATTCCAATCTCGCGGCGATTTGATAGCCCATATCACCCATTTTTCTTTTTAATAATAACATACTATCTGCAATAAACCGACCTGTAAAATTTTTCTGCGAATATTCCAGCCATGCACTTTCATATTGCCACGGTTTTAATTTCTGTGCAATGGTGAGATGCGGTTCATCAATAAAATGCGGTTTGTGGTCATCATTCAACTTCAACAATTTTTGCCATGGCTTTATTTCCCTCACCAGATTTCTTATTGGCTCTTTCGTCGTGATATTTATATATATAGTGTGCGATGGAAAGCTGCCAAAATCTTTTAGTTCAACTTTAATCGGATGATAGCTCATTGCTACAATTTTCAATCTATTAATAATGCGCTCTTCCATCATTTCAAGCTGTGCAAATTTCGCCAGTGTTACATGTGGCTTGCCCCACAACGCATTCGGCGCTTTATAATCATCAGAAAATTTTTGTTTCACTTCTTTGATCTTATTGCGCAGCTCTTCATGCGGGTTCAATATCAACAGATATTCATTTTGTTTATATCCAGCATCGTTGATGAAGAGGGATTGTTTTTGTGCTATTATCTTTTTCATGAGCCTATTTTTGTTTTATAATTATTTTTTAATGCGCCATTTTAAAATGGTCTTATTCTTCCTGAAAAAATTAATCGCCTAAAAGTTTGCCCGATTAATAATTTAGCATAAATTTACTAAAATAATTAGTAATACCAAAAATAATTTTATGTATGGAGAAATTTTTTACGGGGCTGCTTATAAAGGTTCAAAGAATTATTCGCAGCGCGATGTGCGCACAGCAAATGCCACTGGCTTCACCGCGGCTGCCGATGATTATATGGAACGTGGCATCGACCTGAATGAACAGCTTGTGCGCAACAAACCCGCAACTTTTTTCATGCGGGTGAAAGGCGATGCAATGATTGACGCAGGCATTTTTGATGGTGATATTGTGATTGTGGATCGCTCCATAAAAGCAGCGAACGGCAAAGTGGTGATCGCAACATTAAACGGCGAAATGTTGATCAGGCGATTTGAAAAAACATTCAATAAAATCCGGTTGATTCCCGAAACAAATAAACTCGCGCCGATTGATGTTGATATATCTGCTGCGGAATTTTCAGTGTGGGGCGTCGCCACCTACGTAATTCGCCCCCTAGCCCCCTGAAGGGGGAATTTGAATACTCTCGAAGCAAATGCAATTTTTCTTCCATTATAAAAAAAAAGAAACCTTATTCATGAGAAAGAAAATGTTTGACAGTGCATCGCCATTAATTTTTCAGAGAGCAAAAGAATTACGTAATCAAGTTACACATGCAGAAATGCTGCTTTGGGATCATTTGCGAAACAATCAAATGGGCTACAAATTCAGAAGACAACATCCGACCGGAAATTTCATCGTGGATTTTTATTGTCACCAATTAAAATTGGTCATTGAAATTGACGGCTCAATTCACAATGAAAAAAGTGTTCAAGAATCAGATGAAGAAAGACAGAAAATTTTGGAAGCCTACGGGTTGACGGTAATAAGATTTACAAATGACGAAGTATTGAAAAATGCTAACGAGGTTATTGAAAACATAAAATCATTTGCCCCCTAACCCCCTGAAGGGGGGAATTTGGATACCCTCGAAGTAAAGTGTGCTCGCTAACAGGATATAATCATTTGCCAATGGATAAATCGTCAAATACTTCGAGATCTTCCAAACTCCCCCTTCAGGGGGCTGGGGGGTATGCCATAGTCGATTGCAACAGTTTTTATTGTTCCTGCGAACGCGTATTCTATCCAGATTTATGGAACAAGCCCATTGTTGTGTTAAGTAACAACGATGGCTGCATTATTTCTCGAAGCGATGAAGCAAAAGATCTCGGCGTAAAAATGGCCGGACCTTATTTTCAGTCGAAGTATGTTATTGAAAAAAATAACGTGAAAGTTTTTTCATCCAATTATCATTTGTATGGCGACATGAGTATGCGCGTGATGGACACATTGCGTGCGCTTGTTGGAAAAGAAAATGTGGAAGTATATTCTGTTGATGAAGCATTTTTGAATCTTGAAAAAATACCTTTTGATGAGATTGAAAAATTTGCACATAAAATAAGAGAAACCGTTGAGCAATGGACAGGCATTTCGGTTTCGGTTGGCGTAGCGCCTACAAAAACGTTGGCGAAGATTGCCAACCACATCGCAAAAAAAGACAAGGCAAAAACAAAATGTGTCACATTATTAATCACTGAAGAAGAACAACAACGGGTATTAAAACAAACACGCGTGAATGGAATATGGGGCGTTGGTGGCGCGTATGCAAACAAGCTCATCAATTGGGGGATCACTAGCGCATGGGATCTGCGCAATATGCCTGAAGAATGGGCGCATGCAAATATGGGGGGAGTTGTTGGCGTGAGGTTGATAAAAGAATTGCGCGGAGAACCTTCTATCGTGATGAAAAAAGAGCTGGAAGAAAAAAAAATGATCGCCACAACACGCATGTTCGGAAGATTGGTGACTGATTTATATGAATTGAAAGAAGCCGTTGCAACTTACACTTCCCGCGCAGCGGAAAAATTGCGGCGACAACATAGCGCTGCGAAAACCGTGAGCGTTTTTATTGTTCCGAAAGAAGAAAGCCATTCAACAGATTTCAGTCATGGACCCACAAAGAGCGCATATATAACTTTGCCGTCTGCCACATCTTTCACCAATGAATTGATTGGACCCGCAATGAAACTATTGGAAGATATTTTTGAAAACGGACGAGAATATAAAAAAGCTGGCGTGATGCTGAGCAGTATCGTGCCGGATGAATCTATTCAGGGAAATTTTTTTTTAGCAGAATCAAAAGGAACAAACCGATTTTTAATGAGCGCGGTTGACAATGTAAATTTCAGCATGCGCGATGATGCCGTGAAATTTTGTTCATCAGGTGTTAATAAAGATTGGAAAATGCGCCAGGAGTATCGCTCGAAGAGACACAGCACGAGGTGGGATGAATTGAGAGAGGTGCGCTAATGAGGTAATGCGCTAATGTGAAAATTGCTCAATGACATAATTGAGAATCGTTGAGGAAATGAGAAAAGGCAATTCTTTTCCTAGGTATAGAGAAGAGAAAAAATAAAAAATCATAAAAAATAGTTTAGAAATTGAAACTACTTTTCTTTTAATGAAAAAACTGCTGCGTCAAATAAGCAAGGTTTTGTTTTTGCTTTTTCACACAATATAATTATCGCGTCGTTCAAGAAGCAATAAAATTCAATATCAGCTAGACCATTTGAATTTAATCTA
>CAIYPC010000050.1 GCA_903927975.1 uncultured Bacteroidota bacterium
ACTCACAACTCACAACTCACAACTCACAACTACTCCTGATACGTCGCCACAGCATAATGTTTCAGTGCTGTAACTTTCAAATGATTATTACCATCCACATGAATTAATTTATACTCACGGAATTTATTTTCATTGTCCATAAAACCAATAATGCATGAATATTTATCTTTCCCTTTTTGTATAACAGGCTTGGGTTCGTAACCAAAATTTGGCAGCTTTAATGTGTCCTCTCCTCTTATTTCTTCAAACTGCAGCTTCATTAAATAATAAAACGTTTTAGGTGTTTCATACAATGACACCGAAAAATACCAATCGTTCAATGGATTATCAGTTTTCTCTTTGTATTGAGCAATAGGTTCTTTTTTAACTTCTTTCCTGTCTGAAGGAACATTGTTGGTAGGATTAATAATCTTTGGCTTTGCTGTGCTGTCATCTTGTGGCGAAGAATTTTGATTATTTGAATGACAGGAGAAAAAATAGAACGCAAAGAATAAAAGCGATAGAGTACCAAAATATTTTTTCATAGAATCAATTTTCCTTTTGATTTTTATTGAGCAATATTAAATTTTTTATTTGGCCATCTGGATGCATGCTGATAAATTAATCCACGCATGTAATCGTTCTCTGGATATTGGGTAAGATAATTTTTCAATTCGCTTGAATCCATAATTGCGGTATCGTTCGACAAATAACCCATGCCATAAAATTTTCCCTGTTCAATTAAAATGCAACTATGCTCACGTGAATTTCTTCCATCATCGATCAATGTAAAAGATGGCAATTCTTTTTGCAATGATTGAACAGCGAGTTCAACACGTTCATTATAAATTTCGGCAGTTTCTTTTTGTTCACATGCACCAAAACAATAAGCAGATTTCATTCCCTCACATTTATCTTCGTTTGATTGCACAAAACAAAGCTTAGGGCAAAGATTAAATTCACGCATCAATTTGCGCAACATATTCTGCCCTTCCATCAACAAAGAAAATGTGTAAACTGGCTTCAAATGTTTTCTCTTTTTTTCAATAGCCAAGCGAAGAAACCCACTCATGTCTTCAAACATATACAAACCATAAGTTTGTTCAAATCTTTTCAGGCTTCGGTTATATTTCGGCCACAATCTTTTTATTTCAATGCATTCAAAAAGAAATGCCATCAATTCGGTGCCACATTGCTGATAGGAAATAGAATAAATATTCCGAAGAAATTCCTGCTTTTGTCTATTGGGTTTATTATTAGAGAAATGGCTGGTTGCGCGTTTCAATAAATTTTTTGCTTTGCCAACATAAATCACTTTTCCAGCCTGATCGTGGAAATAATAAACACCTGGTAAATTGGGCAATTGTTCCAGTTGTTCAGCAGGCAAATTTGCGGGAAGATATTGTTCTCTGTTTCTTCCTTTCAACATCAGTTCAACATGACCATCGGCATCTTCATCCAAAATTTTCTTAAACAGCAGCACAGTTGCATCAGCATCTCCGCCTGCCCTATGCCGATTTGAAACCGGAATATTCAAATTCCTGCAAAAATTTCCCAGACCATAGCTCGGCAAACCAGGGAAAACTTTTCTTCCGAGCCTTACAGTGCAAAGCTTTTTGCAATTAAGTGTGAAGCCAATAACATTCAACTGATGTTTGAGAAAGGAATAATCGAAGTTTACATTGTGCGCTACAAAAATATTACCCTGCAATAAATTAAAAACATCATAAGCAATTTCATCAAAGTAAGGCGCATCTTTTATCATTTCATCTGTAATCCCCGTAAGCGCCTGAACATAGCGCGGTATTGACATGCCAGGATTTACCAATGTTTCATATCGCCTCAATTCACAAACACCATCGTGAAGCACAATAGCAATTTCAGTTATAGCGTTATTAGCTGCATAACCGCCGGTGGTTTCGATATCAACTATTGCATACATAAAAGATAAACAGTTGATAAAGATAAAAAAATATCAGTGGTTAAGGCTAATACTGATTGATTTTCGGCAGAAAAACCGATAGTTTTTTTCACAGTCTTGGCATTTCGATTGTCCATACCCAAATGAAAACATAGCATCCGCCCCCGCTATTTTTTCACCCTAAATTCCAAACACTGCAATAGCAGATGCTGCTTACACAATTTTAATAACTGATTATCTTATCACCTACACTTCATTGACAGCAGCCAGAGCAGTTACTCTTCCAACGGCTTCAGCAGTAACAGGACAACATTTTATTATCAAAGACGAATCAGGGAATGGTGGAAGTCATAGTATAACAATTGTTGGAACAGTTGATGGCGCAACAAACCCAACAGCTATCTCAACGAATTATGGGAAGTATAAATTCTATTCAAATGGTACATCTTATTTCACAGAATAAAAAATATTTCAATGGCAATCACATCAGAAGCACCACAATTAAATTTAGATACATCAGCACAACTTGATATTGTTTTACGTGCAGAACACTCTTTCAATTTCACCTTGCAATTTTTTCTTGAAGATGGAACAACGCCTCTTGATTTAGAAGGAACATTCAAGATGGGTATTGCAAAGCCTGGCATTGGGGATCCCTTAATGACCCTCGATGAAACAAGCGGCTTGACAGTTTCAACAAATTCATTAACGATAAGCAGAGATGTTCTAACAAACATTTTATCAAGCGGAGTTTATTATTACGACATACGAAATGATTTAGGAGGCAATTTGAGTGTTCCAGTTTTTTCTGGAAAAATTTTAGTCAATCAAAATATCACGCAGCCTTAATGAGTGGAGTTGTAAAAGTTCAATCACCAAATAATTATATCGTTACACCTGTAAGCGATGGAGTAACAAACGTGACTGTTACAACACCAACACCTTTCAATGTAAACGTTCTTGGGATTTTTCCAAATACTATTGGAAGCTCTGGCTTCTCAGGATTTTCAGGATATTCTGGATTGAATGGAATTAACGGAGCATCAGGATTGAGTGGTTATAGTGGTTCTAATGGAGCAACAGGAGCTTCTGGCTATAGTGGATATTCAGGTATCAATGGAAGTGCAGGAACATCGGGTTATAGTGGATATTCTGGAATCAATGGCACAAACGGAAGTAATGGCACATCAGGATTTTCTGGGTATAGCGGCATAAGCGGTTATAGTGGAACGAATGGAACAAACGGAACGAACGGTTCAAATGGACTTTCAGGCTTCTCTGGCATAAGTGGCTATTCAGGAAGCAATGGAACAAATGGAACGAACGGCTCAAATGGTGCAAGTGGATTTTCTGGTATATCAGGTTATTCAGGCTATTCAGGAATCAGCGGCTTTAGTGGAATATCAGGTTATTCTGGTGCGCCCACAGCCTACACTTTTTCATCTGGATTGAATAATAGTTCTTCAACAATCACAAACACTCATGCTACTGGATTGGCAGGTGGTCAAACTTATTATGGAGATACAGCGAGTGCAGGGAATCTCACAATCACTTCAACTGCTCACGCTACGAAAGGAAAAATAAATCTTGGTAGTGCAGCGACTTCTTTCTTCAATGAAGCAACAGGAGCATTGACCGTGACTGGAATAATTTCTGCCTCGCAATTGACAACAGCAACAAGTGGTGGGAACTGGGTATTAGGAAACAATGGTGTAGTATCGGTTGCGGGTAATGGCTCAACAAATGTGGTAACAATAGCAGGAGGCAATGGACAGATAAATGTGGGTTCTGAAAATGTGATTTGCAAGATGAACGGTTCAGGAAGTTTTACAGTTCAAAAAAATTCAACCGTTTATTTTACTGTGAACAATACAGGGCAAGTTGGGATAGGAGCAACTCCCGTAAGTTCTACATTTTTAAAAATTGCT
>CAIYPC010000051.1 GCA_903927975.1 uncultured Bacteroidota bacterium
GGTCTTAGAAAAGATATTGTTGAGTTTGTGAAAGATCAGATTGATCATTCGCTCGAAGATTGGGGCTATCATTTAATGGATCTGCAAATCAACGACATCACTTTTGATCAGGCGATCATTGATAGCATGAGCAAAGTAGTTGCGAGCAATAATTTAAAAGCCGCTGCAGAAAATGAAGGACAAGCTTTATTAATCACGAAAACAAAAGCAGCAGAAGCAGAAGGCAATGCGATAAAAATTTCTGCGGAAGCGGAGAAACAAGCTGCAATGTTGCGTGGACAAGGTGTTGCGCTCTTTCGGGAAGAAGTGGCAAAAGGTATGAGCGAAGCTGCCGATCAAATGAAAAAAGCAAATCTTGATACGAACGTAATTCTCTTTAGTATGTGGACAGAGGCGATAAAAAATTTCGCTGAAGTCGGAAAAGGAAATATTATTTTTCTTGATGGCAGTGCAGAAGGTATGTCAAAAACAATGCAGCAGATACAAGCGCTGATGTTGAAGCAGAATCAGGCGTAAATAAGAAAAATATTATTGGAAATAAGTTGAGAAAGGGAATGCACAATGTTTGTACATTCCCTTTCTCATTTTTATTCCATTGTTATAAGCGAAAAAATTAAGCATTAATAAAAATGCATAACTTAATGTCGCTTCTCCATTATTAATCAACCAAAACTCAACTAAAAATGAACAGAAATAAATTTCTTTCGATGCTGGGACTTTCATTCATCGGATCAACTTTTCTTTTGGGCAAGAAAAAAGAAATTGCTACCCTACTAACAGATTGCGATGATCCAGTTACCCCACCCGTACCTGAAGGACCTTTTTATAAAAATGAAAAATTAAATCGGGTTGATATCACTGAACATAAAAAAGGAACCGCTATTGAATATGTTTTTAAAGTAGAGGATAAACATTGCAAGCCAATTGAAGGCGCAATTGTAGATATCTGGCAATGCGATAGCGATGGGCATTATTCAGATTTTGAACAGGAGAAAACAAACAATCAAACATGGCTCAGGGGTTTTCAAAAAACAGATAAGAATGGCGAATGCAGATTTAAATCAATTTTCCCTGGATGGTATCCTCTGAGAATAACCCATGTGCATGCAAAGGTTCACATTAACAACACAAACGTTCTCACCACTAACTTCTTTTTCAAAAAAGAAATTGAAGATGAGATTTTCAAGAATGCATTATATCCAAAAGGTCCTAACCCTATAAGCATTGCGGATGATGTTGAACTGAGAGTCGATAAGGACACAAAACGACACGATACATTGATCATGAACGTTAGTAAAGATAAAAATGGCAATTTAATCGGGACTTATACAATTGCTATTGTGTAAAGGATATAGTAAAAATAAGCGGTAAGTCTACAGTGGTAAGTGTAAAGGATAAATCTCTATTCATTATTCGGTACTTACCACTAACGACTTACCACTAAATCCCTAAACCCACATAAAAGGATTTCCCGATGCAATATGCGTAATCTGCAACTCGGGCGTTTTTGGTTTCAGCCATTCAACCAGCCACTCCATTCCGGGTTCTTCGCTCACAGAATGACCAAGCACAATCAAAGAGGTTTTTTCACCGAGTGCTAATCCATCTCTGATGTATTCTCCTGTTTCCCATTCGCTCAATTCACCAACTATCAGCACATCTGGCCTTTCTCTTTCCACAATAGATATTTGCGATTGTCCACCGCCTGCGCCAGGCAGTAAAGCAATATTTTCGCATGATTGATTTATATTGCCAATCACTCGCACATGTTCAATTTTCAATGTTGATTTTAAATGTTCCACTAAATTTTTCAAAGTGATCGCAGGTATTTTAATAGTTCTTTTTTCAGGTTCATAATATTTTAGCCAGCCTGTGTTTTTCAAAACACCATGAGTAATTCCATCAGGTCTATATGTGTGCCAATAATCGTGAAAACGCCATACGGTAATATTGTGCTGCTTTAACAGATCTTGTTTTCTTTTCACCACTTCATTATTTGGAACATAGTTAATATCATCTGCATGATTATAAAAAGTTGGCTCATGTGCTATGATGAAATTGGCATTCAGTTTTGCGGCAGCATTGATCACTTCTGTTGTAGCAAACATAGTAGTAACAATGCCGGTTACTTTATTATCAGCACTTCCACTTTTAATTGTATCAACGGTCTGAGCAAATGGCGCACTAGGAATTTCTTTAAGAATAATATCAATCACATTCTGAACAGTGTATTCTTTTTTTACAGAATTATTTTTAGCAAAACTTCTGAATGGAATGTTTAGGAAAGCTACTGCTCCAGCGGCTTTCAACGTGGTAGAAATAAATTCTCTTCGTTTTGTAAGACTATTAATCTTATTATTCATCGAATAAATTTTTTTAGATAAATATAAGACAGTTTATAGTTTCCAATACTGCAAGCAAAAAAGCTAAAGCGAATTGCTTTAGCTTTTTTGCTTGCTTATGTGAATAGCTTAATTCTGTGTGGCGAGCATTACTACCATATCTTCTGCAGATCTCGCTTTTTCATTGCAATTGCAAGATAGTTTTGACATATCTGTTGGCAACGCTCTTACTGCACCGGCAGTTCTTTTCATTTCAAATTGTCTGTCTGTATAAAAAATTCTTTTGTTGTCATATCGAGTGATTTTATACAGACTACTAAATTATTATTCTTATAAATCCACTTGCATTGACATAATGATTGGATCCAATACAGTATGCCTATCTTTCGCATCTTGATTTTTGGGATCATTTATGATAGCTCCCAATTTTTCCAAATCGGTTACTTCTACCACTAAAACCACTGATTTCGGGTCATCAGCATCCTGAAAAGTTTTAAAACTTGATATTGCCGGAGCAAATAATGCTACCCTTTCCTCATGGCCTTTTAACCATGTATTAATATCACTTACTTTGTGTCTGGCTACGATTGTTGGCATTTTTTTATTTTTTAAATTTTACCGCCTACTCTATTCGGTTTTCGGCTTGCCCGTTCCATAATCGGTTTTTTTATTACCTAATAATGAAAATGATTTATGAGAATAATTGTTTCATAAATCTAAACAGGCAAATTATTATTAACAGCTCAACGAGGACGAAGCATCATAAATATTGTCCGAATGATATGTCTCAGTTATCGAAGAATCTTTCGACTCATTGTTTCTTCATTTCAATTTTATCTCCATTAGCAATATACCAGCCCTTAATTATTTTACCAGACTTATCAATTTCAAATTCAATAAAGCGATCTGACCCATCTGCATAAAAAAATCGTGTTTTTGATTCGGGCTTTAATTCAACATCATCAGCACCATCCCGATGGCGATATAATTTGCCATCTTTTTTGATGAGCTCAACCAGATGGTCAACCATATATTTTCCAACATAATTATCAATTATAGCCGTGTCTATTTTCACTTCTTTAGGGATATATGGTTTTTGCACGGGCAGATCAAACATAATGGAAGCAAGTGCTCCGCTCACCACATCTGAATTCGATCCATTATTTGAAAGTACCACCACACAAATATCATCAGCCGGATAATAAGAAAGATTGGTAACAAAACCAGGGATGCCTCCATTATGAGAAACACGCTTGTGCGTTTTTAAACTATCTATCCCAATGCCGTAACCATAATTATTCATGTAAGGAGTCATCATTTTTTTTGCACTTTCTGAAGTCAATACTTTATAATGGTGAAGCGCTTCTGTCCATTGATATAAATCATCTACTGTCGATACAATGGCACCTGCGCTGAATGGACCTTCCATAGAAATATACATGGCATGTTGCCAAACGCCTTGCTCATTTTTACCATACCCTTTTGCGCGAAATGCGAGAACAGAATCCAAACGATCCATTGAAGTATTTTTCAATCCCACTTTTTTTATTACGTTCTCCAATAGATAATCGTTGAATTTTTTACCAGATGCTTTTTCAACTATCACACCCAATAAAAAAAATCCGGAATTGCTGTAATTCCATTTTGTGCCCGGCGAAAAATCAAGCGGCTGATTTTTAAATAATGCAATCATTGAATCAGTTGAAAGTGGCAACACTGCTTTGGGCCAGAACTCTGAAAGTTCTGTGTAGTTTTTAATGCCTGATGTATGGCTGAGCAACATGTGGATTGTAATGCTGTCTCCTTTCGGATAATCAGGGATGTATTTACTGAGTTTATCATCGATGTTCAATTTTCCCTGTTCAGCCAATTGAAGTATGCATGTTGCTGTAAATTGTTTGGTAACAGAACCAATGCGGAATTTTGTGTTCATAGTATTCGCAACATTCCATTCTCTGTCGGCCATGCCAAATGCTTTTTTGTAAATCACTTTCCCTTTCTGCATCACAAGCATAACGCCGTTAAAATCTTTTACTTTAAATGCTGCCTGTGCATAACCATCGAGCAATGCCGGATAATTTTTTTGAGCAACAACTCCCAATGGCAACAGGAGCATAATAATAACTTTCCTCATCGTAATATTTTGTTTTAAAAATTGAAAACGTTATGCGGCTTGTAAGCGAGAATAAATAATAATAATTTTCTCATTCAACTAAATTTCAATGATAAGATAGTTATTATTGAATTGCAATAGCGATAAAAGCTTTCGACAGAAGCCAAAATCACAATATCGAAAAAATTCATCGCCACTAAAAATATGCGGCGATGAATCTCTTGAAATATTGTGCAATTATTTTTTCAGATAATTTCTTCTCTTGGAATTATATTTTACATCGGAGCTGTTACTACTTTTACAATTCTGTAAATAGCAATGCCACGCCTGCTTAATTCTATTTTGTTGATCAGCCCCAAACCTTTCACTGGGAAAACAGTTTTTGGATCCCAATGAGGCATCAGCGCTTCCTGCAAAGTTTTATATAAATCATAAGAAACGGTCGTGAATTTTATATTATCGCCCAATGGCGCCAACACTACTGCATTGCCCCAGCCCATCTGTGTTGTTTGCCCATTGTCCATTGCCTTCTTTATAAAAGGCGACCAATATTTTTTTTCAAGACCAATCAGGCTATCTGCATAATTGCTGTTATGATAATTGAATACTATATAGTTGAAATCTTTTTCCGGAGTTGCTTTAGCGGACTGCGCCCAACCTTCATCGTGCATAAAAAATTCACTGGTGACGGTTGAAAAAGAATTCGTTTCCATCTCTGACATTTTCACACCAGCTGTAGCTTCTACATTGCTGAACACCTCTCGTGCTTTGTCAACATCAGGGAAAGTGTTGATGAAAAGAAAGTTGGAAGAATTGGGAAGATCATATCCGCCAACTTTTTCAAGAAGTGCCCAAAAGGTCATTGTCTTATCCTTTAATGCTTTGTCAGCCACCTTGCTCCAATAAGTAGTTTCTCGCTTCACAAATTCTTCAATCTTATCGTCGGGAACATGACGATATTGATAAACTGTGATAGGTCGATCCTGCGCATGTAGTTTCGTCTGAAAACAAAAAATGAAAATAATTGCTGCAGTGCAGCAAGTGAACATTGCTCTTGGTGTGTTTGATTTTTTCATGTTAGTTAGCTTTAAAATTTGAAAAAAAGATTTGTTGCAGAAGGAGGGGTTGGCACATGAACACGATGGAGTCAGCATAGTGAACTTAAACAGATTAAACTTTATCACAACAATTATTAGGACGAATCATCATGAATATTGTCCGAAGGGTAGGTTGCGTTTACCAGAGCCTTTCTTGAAATAAAGAAAGACTAATGAAAACATTATATCTTCAGGAAAAAATGATAAGGCTATAAGAATATATTTTAAGTACAGGTTTCGTTTTCAGTTTTTATTTGCGGAGAAATGAAATGAACGAATTATGAATCGAAGAATCTAAATTTTTACAAAAAAATTGAAAATGATAAATCAGGAAAGGTCAGTCGGAGATGCTTTTAAGTGTCTTTCCTATTATCAGCACAGACACCGTTGATTAAATATAAATTACTTTGAGCTTATGCAATGAAATATTTATTGAATTCTTTTTTGAAGGCTAAATAAGCAGAAGGCTTCCCCATGAACCATCAACTATGA
>CAIYPC010000052.1 GCA_903927975.1 uncultured Bacteroidota bacterium
AGAATGTTTCCACTGGGGTAAACGCAAAGACATTACTATCTTATATGGAACAATTGTCTCGTGTACCCGAGGGATTTGTTATTCACCCTGTGGTGGAACGCACCCGAAATGAGCGTTTAGCCATGGTCAAAGGTGAGATGCCGCTGAACTGGGGATGTGCTGAGACCTTAGCTTTTGCGTCGTTACTTGCTGATGGTTATGAAATCCGTCTGTCTGGTGAAGACTGTGGACGAGGGACTTTCTCACATCGCCTTATGCACGTAATTGCAAAATTTTTCATCGAGCGTGAAAACAAAATGTATAACGCTATGGTTTAAAAAACTTGCTTTTGTAACGCCCATATCTGCCAAAACTGTATTGTCTCCAATGAAAAGTTCATTATGAAACATGTAATAGTCAGGTGAATCATTACGTGGCGATTCGCCAATTATAAATTTTTTTCCTGTTTCTGCCTGTTGTTCAAAATGATTGATTAAATCTTCCAGTTTATTATAGAGTATTATCACATCATCTTTTGATTCAAACATATTCGCTTCGCGGTAAAACTCAATCTGCAGAATGGTTGTGTTTATACTTTCCATGTTCCAAATTTCCGTGCTGGGAATTTGATTATAAATATGCACAATTTTTTTTCTTATTTCATCTAATTGAGAGTAACTGTTTTTCAAAGACAATTTTTTTCCGATCATCTCTTCATAATGAAGAAATGTTTTCATCCAAACAAAAAATTTAAAAGTCGCCAGTTCTGGCACTTGAAAAAAACTTACAAAAGGAATATCCTTTGTGAGATAATAAAGATGTTTTTTTTCAAACCCCTTAATAAAAGTGAGCTTCTGCAAAAGGTCTTTCATCCATTCATCAAAAAAATTATCAGTGCCGTTTGCAAGTTTGCCTGTAAAGAGGAAAGAATCGCTTTGCAGGTGAAGAAACTGATCCAGAGAGATCTTATACTGTGAACATAATTTTCTCATTTCCTCAAATGAAATTGGTTTCTCTCCACGTATGCGCCTGTACGCGCTGTCAACACTAATATTTAATTGTTCCGCAATCTCATCAACAAAAGAAAGATGAGCTGGTAAATTGTTTTTGATATGCTGAAAGAATAGCTGCTGTGCACCGGTGGCATTTTCCATCTTAGTAGTTTGGTAAAAATTGCAAATTGATCAGTCAGTTTTTTGCAGTTTCTGCGGTATGATTAAATATAGTATGATTTTTTGCAAAAAACAAAAGTAGTTGCCGCATCAGCAACTGGCTTAATTATAAAATGCTTTAAGTATGGACTGCAGAATAAAAACCAATTAGGCATCAGCGTTTCGCAAAGCTAGTTTTGAGAAGCAAAGATTAGTTAACCCAAAACGAACAAAATGAAACATATACTCGCTCCTTTATTTTTCCTTGCATATACATCACAGCTAGTAATGGGCCAGGATAGTTTGAGAAACAAAACCATCAAAAAAGAACACGCACGTGATAAGTCATATTTCATGTATCACCATGGCAAAGAATTTTTTTTAGAGAAAAGCAAAGATTATAAGACTGCCGCTTATGTGTTAGCAGTTGGCGGGTCAGCAATTGCAATTGGCGGCTATCTGATTTTTCAAAACAACAAGGGGTACGATTCTTTTTATGATTTTGAAAATGGTTTGCGAGGTACGAGTGTTGGTATAATAATGTTGGTTGCGGGCTCTGTAATGACGGCTTTGAGCGTCCCACTTTTTATCAAGGCCGAGCATTATAAA
>CAIYPC010000053.1 GCA_903927975.1 uncultured Bacteroidota bacterium
AATAAGATCCTCATTATTAATTATCAATTTTTAATTTTTAATTTCTCCGAATCAATATAATCATGAAAAAAATCTTCCTCAACATTTTCATCTGCCTGATTGCAATAAAAAGTTTTTCTCAGCAAAAAACAATCACGCTCACAAAAGAAAAACTGAAAGATAAAATAATGGGCGGCTGGGCCGGACAAACCATCGGCGTCACGTTTGGCGGTCCTTATGAATTTAGATTTCAGGGAACATTCATTGGCGATTATCAACCGCTAACTTGGTATGATGGATATTTAAAAAATACCATGCTAGATAATCCAGGTTTGTATGATGATCTGTATATGGACCTGACATTTGTTGATGTGTTTGAGAAATATGGTTTGGATGCACCTGTTGATTCATTTGCAGATGCGTTTGCGCATGCGGGTTATATGTTGTGGCATGCAAACCAAGCTGGGCGCTATAATATTTTGCATGGAATAAAAGCACCTCAAAGTGGGTATTGGAAAAATAATCCGCATGCTGATTGCATCGACTATCAAATTGAAAGTGATTTTGCGGGATTGATGAGCCCTGGAATGCCGAACACTGCATCCGCGATCAGTGATAAAATTGGTCACATCATGAATTATGGTGATGGTTGGTATGGAGGAATTTTTGTTGGGGCGATGTACACACTTTCATTCGTATCAAGTGATATTGATTATATCGTGAATAACGCTTTGAAAGCTGTTCCGGCAAAAAGTACTTTTTATCAATGTGTGAATGATGTGATCAACTGGCATAAAAAATATCCGAACGATTGGAAACAGACATGGCTCGAAGTGCAAAAAAAATGGGCTAATGATATTGGATGCCCAGAAGGCGTTTTCGCACCATTTAATATTGATGCAAAAGTAAATGCAGCTTATGTTGTGATTGGTTTATTATATGGCAATGGTGATTTCACAAAAACATTGGAGATAGCAACGCGTTGCGGACAAGATGCAGATTGCAATCCATCTACTGTTGGCGGAGTTTTGGGAGCTATTCTTGGCTATGATAAAATTCCAGCTTATTGGAAAATGGGATTGAAAGATGCGGAGAGCATCGATTTCAAATACACGACGATGTCGCTAAATAAAGTGTACGAAATTGGGATGAAACATGCGCTTCAAAATATTACAAGAAATGGTGGATCTGTTTCGGGTAATAATGTCACCATAAAATTACAACAACCGATCCCCGTTGCATTTGAACAAAGTTTTGTAGGCGTTTATCCAATCTCAAAAATTCCCGTGAAATGGAACGATGCAAAAGATGAAGTCAGTTTTGATTTTGAAGGAACTGGTTTTGTGATGAGAGGCGAAACACAAGAAGGTGAAAGCAATTCTGATTTTGTTTTCAACACAGATCTTTATGTTGATGGAAATAAAATTGAATCGCCGCAATTGCCCGCCGACTATACAACGCGGCGATATGAGCTTTGCTGGAAATATGATTTACCAAAAGCAAAACATCATGTAATGATGAAGATTCTAAACCCATCAACAAAATATCCTTTCAATGTATCAGAAGCAATTATTTATTCTGATAAATTGGTTGATGGGATAAAGGCTAACGCCAAGTAACATGAATTAAAATTAGTTCGCACTAATTAAACCAAAACGATTGCTATGTTCATTGTACAAAATTATTCAACGGCAGTTTTATTCTGCATCATCACAATGCTTTGCTGGGGCTCGTGGGCAAACACACAAAAGCTTGCGGAAAAAACCTGGCGATTTGAATTATTTTATTGGGATTATGTGATTGGAATTTTGCTTTTCTCTATTATTGCGGCATTGACGCTTGGAAGTATCGGCGATAAAGGGCGACCTTTTTTTGCGGATCTGCAACAAGCTTCTTCATCAAATATATTCAGTGCATTTGTCGGTGGAATTATTTTTAATGCAGCAAATATTTTATTCTCCGCTGCTATCGCCATTGCTGGCATGGCTGTTGCTTTTCCTGTAGGAATTGGGCTGGCATTGGTTTTGGGCACATTGATAAATTATTTCGCTGCACAAAAAGGAAACCCGACTTTATTGTTTGCAGGAGTTGCATTGATTGCAGTCGCGATTGTGATAAATGCCTTGGCTTATAAAAAATCGAATGCCGCAAATCAAAAAGTATCAACCAAGGGAATAGTCATTTCATTAATAGCGGGATTATTAATGTCTTTCTTCTATCGCTTTATAGCGGCAGCAATGGACTTAGAAAATTTCGAAAACCCGATGCAGGGAAAAATGACTCCTTACACTGCTGTGTTTATTTTTTCTGTAGGCATATTCATCAGCAATTTTATTTTCAATACGCTCTTAATGAAAAAACCTGTTGTTGGCGAACCTGTTTCTTACAGTGATTATTTCAAAGGCAAATTCTCTACTCATTTAGTAGGGATTTTCGGTGGGCTTATTTGGGGCATCGGCAATTCATTCAATTTAATTGCAGCAGGAAAAGCGGGCCCAGCAATTTCTTATGGACTAGGACAAGGCGCGACATTGATTGCTGCTTTGTGGGGCGTATTCATCTGGAAAGAATTTAAAAATTCTCCTAGAGGTACAAACTCATTAATAACAATGATGTTCATTCTTTTTGTTGCAGGACTGGGACTATTGATTTATGCGGGGATTTAATTTTCACCTCGATTCAAT
>CAIYPC010000054.1 GCA_903927975.1 uncultured Bacteroidota bacterium
ACAATTTTCTCATTTTCAACAATGCATTTTAATTTGATAAATTTGAGAGTTGGATAAAATGTTTAAGAAATACTTCACCTAAATTGATGGTTTAGGATAATTTTATTATATCAACTCTTATTAAATGCCAGTTCATTTATCTTCGACGCATAAAGGGAATATTTACGAAATTCTTTCTGATTTCCTCTTATCACTTTTAGGAGTCGCCAATCCACCAAGAAGACAATTTGACGATGGCTATGATTTTTATTGTAGCATCTCTACTGAATCAAATGGCTTGTTGACTTTCGACTCACCTTTCATGATACAAATAAAAAGTGGAAGTTCATTTCAGGTACAATATGGAAAGCAACTTAAAAAATGGAAACCAGAAGATATTCAGTGGTTGTTTAGGCATGAAATTCCTTTTTTTATCGGCTTCATTGATATTGATACAAAATCATTAAGCATTTATGACACAACAGGCATATGGTATTTGTATTGTGACCTTAATACCAATTGTAGCCAAGTTGTATTCAAACCAAATAAGCATCCACAAGGAACAAGAAGAGAGGTTCCAAAAGTAAAGATTATTAAAAATTGGGAAACCAATAGAAATAAAGGTGACGGTAATAGATATGAAATAGATTTAGGTAATCCCATTATTGACATATCGATTAATGATGTTGATAATACTGAGCTGCTTCAAAAGAAAAAGGATATTTTAAGAAGTATAATTCTTATTGAAAGGGAAAATATTATCAATAGAAACTTAGGGGTCAATTTTTTTAATGAAATCAAACAAAACTCAACCAACGATTCCTTTGGTATCGAAAGGGGGGCAAAAATTCTTCAAAACTATGATCAACGGTATATCTATAAAATCTATGACTCAATAAGATTTACAATGGTTTCTCTTGCGTTAAATCTGGATTCTAACGGTAGAAGTGAAGAGTGTAAAGCTGTAAAAAACTTGATTAAGTTTATTCCAAGAGAAGGGCTTTATAAAGAATTGCATGAGCAAAATCCTCCATTATCTGCATGGCTGACAAATATTGAATAGACTCATAATGCAGCAAATAGTGGTAGAATCTGCTATTTAATTTTTCGATCAATGCCCTAATCGACTGAAAATGCGAAATCAGGTTGTTTTGAATTTATAATTGCCTTCATTCACTATTCACTAAACAACCGCCGCCCTCAACTTCACCAATTTTTCCAACAGCCCTTCCAACAAATCAAGTTTCAACATATTCGCTCCATCGCTTTTTGCAACTGCGGGATTTGGATGCGTTTCAATAAACAATCCATCCGCTCCGGTTGCAATTGCTGCTTTTGATATCGTTCCGATAAGCTGCGGGTTTCCGCCTGTTACTCCACTTGTCTGATTCGGTTGCTGCAATGAGTGCGTGCAATCCATCACTACTGGAACGCCATGTTCCTGCATCCAAGGAATATTGCGATAATCAACAACAAGATCTTGGTAACCGAAAGTGGTTCCGCGCTCCGTTAAAATAATTTTATCGTTGCCAGCTTTTTGAATTTTTTCAACAGCAAATTTCATGGCGGGTCCGCTAAGGAACTGTCCTTTTTTTACGTTCACGATTTTATTTGTTTCAGCAGCGGCTATTAATAAATCTGTTTGTCTGCAAAGAAATGCAGGGATTTGCAGAACATCAATATACTTTGCCGCAGGTGCTGTTTCATCATGTGCATGAACATCCGATGTAGTCGGCAATTTATATTTCTCACCTACTTTTTTCACGAGCGCCAAAGCGTTTTCATCACCAATACCTGTGAATGAAGAACTGCTCGTGCGGTTTGCTTTTCTATAAGATGCTTTGAAGATATAAGGAATGCCAAGCCTTTTGCAAATGGATGAAACCTTATCAGCCACTTCCATAATAAGCTCTTCGCTTTCAACTACACATGGGCCTGCAATCAAGAAGAAATTTTTTTCATCATATTGCTGGTTCGCAAAAATATCGGTAAGGAATTTTTTCATTTTGCGAAGATAAGAATAGTTCAGAGTTCGGAGTTCAGAGTCGGGAGTTCGGACTCTGAACTTTGAACTCTCGACTCTGAACTCTAAACTGCAAACTTTTCTTACGTTTGCATTTCCCTAATCAATCATAAATCATGGCTAAAGAAAAAATTCTTGTGATCGGTGGATCAGGACAAATAGGAGTGGAGCTGACGCTTGCTCTCAGAAAAATTTATGGCAATGCAAATGTGATTGCTTCAGATCTGCGCGAAGAGAATGATTTGCTGAAAGGAAGCGGACCTTATGTTTCCATGGATGTGATGAATAAAGAAATGCTGCATGTGCAGGTGATAAGACAAAACATCACGCAGATATATTTGCTCGCGGCCATTCTCTCTGCGACTGGTGAAAAAAATCCAGGACTTGCGTGGCATTTGAATATGCAGGGTTTATTGAATGTGCTGGATATTGCCAAAGAAGAAAAATTGCAAAAAGTATATTGGCCCAGCAGCATCGCAGTGTTTGGCCCAACATCTCCAAAAAAAGATTGTCCGCAACAAACTATTATTGAACCAATCACTGTTTATGGCATCAGCAAATATGCTGGCGAATTTTGGTGCAATTATTTTCATCATCGGTTTGGCGTTGACGTTAGGAGCATACGCTATCCTGGATTGATCAGTTATAAATCTGCTCCCGGCGGCGGCACAACTGATTATGCTATTGAAATTTTTCATGAGGCATTGGAGAATAAACACTACAAATGCTTTTTGAAAGAAGATACTTATCTGCCAATGATGTATATGCCCGATGCCATCAAAGCAACCATTGAATTGATGGAAGCGCCTGCAAATAAAATTTCTATTCGCACTTCTTATAATGTTTCTGGCATCAGTTTTTCACCCAAAGAAATTGCATCTGAGATTAAGAAACACGTTCCTGAATTTACAATAGGATATTCTCCTGATTATCGTCAGCCGATTGCAGATAGCTGGCCACAAAGCATTGATGATTCTGTTGCCCGAAATGACTGGGGATGGAAACACGAATATGATCTGGATCGGATGACAGCAGATATGTTTGAGAATTTGAAGTAATAATATTGAACAGTCAATATTAAATTTTCAAGAGAAATTGGCTTTTCCAAAGCTTAGATACGCCTTTCAAATTTATCTGCGGTTTGAAGCTTTGGAAAAACTAATATAAGAAATGCCGTAGGCATGGCATATCGGTAGAAAGAACATAACACTTTGGACGAGTGCCGTAAGCACGGAACTATAATTGAGGCAAAACCAAAATCTATTTCTTCAACTCCGCACAAGCAATATTCAATTGTGCCATCCGCCGCGGCGGATGGGGTTGATGAGACTCGAAATTTTCTACCGACATCCCATCGCTACGCGATTACGAGCTAAAGGGATTTTTAGTGGAGATGTAAAAAAAGATAGAAACAATTTTATATGCACTTTTCACTTGAGTACTCGATTAATGAATATCTCTCATATCCTTTTTCCGTTATACGACTGTTAATTAATCTACTATTTTTATGGACTATTTGGTTTGCTGCTTTTTTGTAGTGAAATTTGCAGCTTGAATTTTAATAAAGCATGAAAAAATTATTATTAGCAGCGGGATTTTTGATAACTGGTTTTGTTTCTTCGGCACAAAATAAAAAATTGCAGAATGGTTTGTGGCGTGCTGTGCTTGAAAGAACTGATGGCAAACAAGTTGTTTTCAACCTTGAAACGAAAGACAGTGCCGGGAAAAAAATATTGTATGTAAGAAATGCAGTAGAGCGCATATTGGTTGATGATATTTCTTATAAAGGAGATTCTGTTATTATCACGCTTCCCTTTTTTGATTCACAACTTCGCGCAGCATTTATTAATGATAATGAATTGAAGGGACTTTGGTTTAAAAAACTTGCTGACAGATATCAGATTATTTCTTTTTCTGCATTTTATAATCAGCCTTTTCGTTTCAGTAATCCTGCAAACGCAGCAACTGCTAATGTTACAGGGCGGTGGACAGTGAGGTTTTTAAATACTTCAGCAATGGAAGAACTTTCTGTTGGCGAGTTTGTGCAGAATGGCAATCATGTTACTGGCACTTTTCTCAACCAAACTGGTGACGATCGTTTTTTAGAAGGCGTAATGGATGGTGATTCATTAAGGCTTTCAACTTTTGATGGTGGACATGCATTTTTGTTCACGGCGAAAGTTGATGGAGATAGCATTACTGGCGGTCAATATTTTTCAGGACCAACATATAAACTTAATTGGATCGCAAAAAGAGATCCCAATGCAAAGCTCCCCGATGAATTTAACGTAACGAAAATGAAACAGGGTGAATCAAAACTTAATTTTTCATTCAGAGATA
>CAIYPC010000055.1 GCA_903927975.1 uncultured Bacteroidota bacterium
CTCAGGAAGCGATTCTTTTTAATGATTCTGTTTTCAATAATATTTCTTTCGGATCCGAGCATTCAACCAAAGAAGAAGTGATCAACGCAGCGAAGATTGCAAACGCACATGAGTTCATCACACAATTGGATAATGGCTATGAAACAACCATAGGAGATCGTGGTGCAAAATTGAGTGGCGGTCAACGTCAGCGGCTCACTATTGCAAGAGCTATTTTAAAAAATGCACCGATATTAATTTTGGATGAAGCAACATCTGCACTTGATACAGAAAGCGAACGGCTTGTACAAGACGCTATTAATAAAATGATGGAGAACCGCACCAGCATTGTGATTGCGCATAGATTAAGTACGGTCCGTCACGCCAATGAAATTGTGGTTCTTCAAAAAGGAAAAATTGTAGAACGCGGCACACACGAAGAACTTATTATTAATGATGGCTTTTACAAACGACTTGTTGATATGCAGGAAGTGAAATAATACACTCACTATTTTATTGCTATCAATATTAAACTAAAAACTTAGTTGTTTAATAAATTATAACTATTACCTTAGTTATAATTTATTGTTAGCATGAAAAAAATTACAGCCCCTTTTATATATTTTCTTTTCGCCTCATTGCTTTGCATCGCACAGAAAAAAGAACTTAGTTATGAGCAAGCTTTCAAAAATGCTCCAACAAATATTATCAAACCATTACCACAGATCTCGTGGATTGATGATGAGCATTTCAAAGAAACGGACATCATAAATGGTAAGAGAAATACATTTATTGTTGACGCGAAAACCGGAAAATCTTCTTTATATCAATTTGCAAATTCAATTGCAACTGCCGAAGAAAAGATGCCGGATGATGCTGACAATCCTGAGACTTCGCCCGATGGAAAATGGATTGCCTTCACGAGAAAAAATAATTTGTTTGTAAAAGAAATAAGCACCGGAAAAGAAATTCAATTCACAAACGATGGCTCTGAAGATATTTACAACGGCTATGCAGCTTGGGTTTATTATGAAGAAATGTTGGGAAGAAGTCGCAAAGCATATTGGTGGAGCCCTGATAGCAAACATATCGCCTTTATTCATTTCGATGAATCTGAGTTACCAGTTTACACAATTTTTAATTTCGAAGGGAATCATGGCTCGTCGGAAAAATGTCATTATCCGCAGGCAGGCGATAAAAATCCTACTGTAAAATTTGGTGTCGTATCAGTTACTGATCCCAAAATTGTGTGGGCAGATTTTAATGAAAAAGATGATCAATATTTCGGTCCACCAGTTTGGCTTCCAGATGGCTCATCAGTTTGGGTGCAATCGATTCCACGCAATCAGCATGAAGTAAAAATATTTTCCATTGATATCAATAGTGGAAATAAAAAGCAGGTATATAGCGAAAGCCAACGTACATGGGTAACCGCAAAATATGAAATTGATTTTCTTGAAAAAAGCAAACAGTTTATCATAAGCAGCGACAAAAGCGGATGGAACCATTTCTATTTGTACAATTTGGATGGAACACTTGCCAATCAAATAACAGATGGCGATTTTTCAATTAATGGGATTTTGCAGATAGATGAAAAAAATAAAATCATCTATTTTTTGGCAGCAAAAGAAAATTCAACAAGACAAGATTTCTATAAAATCGGTTTCGATGGAAAGGGCATGACGAGATTATCGTTCGGAAATTATTCGCATGATGAGATTTCGATTTCACCAAATGCAAAATATTTCATCACCACTTATTCAAATATTTCCTCTCCATCCAAAATGGCATTAGTTGACACAAAAGGAAAATTCATTCGAGAGATTGCAGATAGCAAAGGATCTGAATTTGATAATTATGATTTGGCAAAAACTGAAGAACATCTTGTAAAAACAAATGACGGCTTATATGATCTGCCGATGCAAATCACTTATCCGCTACATTTTGACCCAAATAAAAAGTATCCGGTAATGATAGAAGTGTATGGTGGTCCCGGTTTAGGCGCTTATCATGATGGTTGGCAAAGTGATCTTCGCCCACATTGGTGGGCTAAAGAAGGCATGATACAAGTAACAATGGATTATAGGAGCAGCGGACATTTCGGCAAGGTCGGCATGGATTATATTTATAAACAGATGGGCAAATATGAAATAGAAGATTTTATGGATTGCGCCAAATGGCTGCGCAAACAAACTTACGTGGATACGGCAAAAGTTTGCTTTATGGGTTTTAGTTTTGGTGGCTTCATGACTTGTTTGGCGCTAACTTATGGAGCGGATGTATTCACACATGGCATTGCTTATTATCCTGTAACCGATTGGACTTTGTATGATAGTTATTATACAGAAAGGTTTATGAGTACGCCGCAGGATAACGCTGATGGATATCTGAAAATATCTCCGATAAATTATGCGCAACAATATAAAGGATTATTGCGTATTGTTCATGGCGACATAGACAATAATGTGCATATTCAAAACACATATCAGTTTATCAGCAAATTGGAAAATCTCAACAAGCATTTTGAGATGATAATATATTCCGGAGAGCGGCATGGGCGCAGCCATTGGAGTGAGCCCAAAAGAACACAATCGCGCAATGAAGATTATAAATTCATTTATGATAATCTGTTGAAAAAATCAATGCCAGAGGTTTTCTGGAGATAGAATATTTTTGCCGATAATTCATGCCAAACAAAAACACAATTCATAAAATACTCAATTATTTAATCGCAGCAGTCTGGCTAGCAAACGGTCTTTTTTGCAAGCTGCTCAATTTTGTTCCGAGGCATCAACAAATTGTAGCAAGAATTTTAGGAAGCGAACACGCAATATTTTTTACCAGGGTAATTGGCTTCTCAGAAATATTAATGGCGATATGGATTTTGAGTTCTATAAAATCTCGGCTGTGTGCCATTGTACAAATTTTGGTTGTGCTCACGATGAACACCATTGAATTTTTTTTGGCACATGATTTATTATTGTTCGGTAGGATCAATCTGCTCATCGCAATTATTTTTGTTGCTGTTGTTTATTACAACGAATTTGTAGTTCATAAAAAATAATTCATTCCTGTTTCCCTTTTTAAAAAATCATCCATTTGCGGTTGAAGCTTTCTTTGAAAGTTCCATTGTGCTCACTTTTTCTGTTGCGAAAGAAGAACTCCAACATTTAATTCCTGAATGCTTGCAATTGGACACACTCAATGACAAATATGCTTTTGTCGCAGTTGCCATGGTTCAAACAAAAAATTTGCGACCAAAAGGTTTTCCAAAAATATTTGGCAATGATTTCTTTTTGATTGGCTATCGTGTTTTTGTGAGATATATTAATAATGCAGGTAAAAGATTAAGAGGTTTATACATCCTGAAATCTGAAACGGATAAAAAGAAAATGGAATTTTTAGGGAATATTTTCACGCATTATAATTATTCAACAGCAGATATATCACAATCAAATGATGGGGATTTCACAACAATAAAATCAATCAAATCAAATTTTGAAATAGATATTGACTTTGGTGATAAAGAGATCGCTTTGCCAGAAAACTCACCATTCACAGATTGGAAAGAAGCGAGAAAATTTGCCGGACCTTTGCCGTTCACGTTCACCTATCGACCCGAAACAAAAAAGGTTTTGATCATTGAAGGCGTGCGCCAAAACTGGGAGCCCAAGCCAATAAAGATTATCAATTATGATATTGAGTTTTTGAAATCGCTGAATATTAAAAATATTCAATTGGCGAATGCTTTTGCTATTCATCATATTCCTTATTACTGGAAGAAAGGAAAAATAGAAAAATGGAAAGGCTAAGAAAACCATTTCAGGGAGTGACTAACATCGTCAGGTTCAACTGGCATTATTATATTTTGTCCGCAGCTTTACTCTTAGCAATTTATCTTCTTCGATTTTTTTTCGCTTCCCGATATCATCTTTATATAAATATTTTATTGGCAATCATCATTCTCGTTAATCTTATTTCTTTATCTGTTTCTTTTTATGTGTATGATCTGTCTGAGCTTTATCATCTTTCATGGCTTGATAAATTTATACCGAATGAAAACAAAATAATAATAAACATCAATGCAGGTTTTGATGAAACAAGCGAACTGCTTCAAGCAAAATATCCTAATACGGCTTTAGAAGTTTTTGATTTTTATGATCCGGCAAAACACACCGAAGTCTCCATAAAAAGAGCAAGAAAAGCTTATCCTCCATATAAAGGAACGAAGCAAATCATAACCTCTTCGCTGCCATTACAAAACAATTCGGTTGATAATATTTTCGTAATCCTTTCGGCGCATGAAATAAGAAATGATGATGATAGAATTGTATTTTTTAAAGAACTCAACCGTGTTTCAAAACCATCCGGAAAAATTATTATTACTGAACATCTCAGGGACTTTCCGAATTTTCTTGCCTATAATATCGGGTTCTTTCATTTTTTTTCAAAACCATCGTGGAACAAAACATTCAGCAATGCAGATTTGAGAATTCATGATGAAATAAAAATCACTCCTTTCATAACCACTTTTATTCTTGAAAAAAATGGAGCTGCATCTTAAAATAATAGGCATCATTCTGATTGTGCTAGCTTCGATTCATATTATCTTTCCAAAATATTTTAATTGGGGGGAAGAATTGAAACGGTTAAGCCTGATAAATAAACAGATGATGCATATTCATACCTTCTTTATAGCATTGGTTGTTTTGCTGATGGGGATCTTGTGCCTTGGCTCTTCGTCTGAATTGATTGAAACTTCATTGGGAAAGAAAATATGCTTAGGGCTTTCTGTTTTTTGGTTTGCAAGATTAGTCGTTCAATTCTTCGGCTATTCATCAACACTTTGGAGAGGAAAGAAAAAAGAAACATTTATCCATATCCTATTTGCGATAATCTGGGTTTACCTAAGCGCTGTGTTTCTTATAGTCTTTCTTGGGAAATGATTTGTCGCTTAAAACTTTCTCACCATCACCACACCCGTGATCAACAAAATAATACCTGCAATTTTCCCCAAAGAAATTTCTCTTACTGCAACACCAAGCCAGCCGAACTGATCGAATAATACAGAAGCAATTGTTTGTCCAGCAATCACCAAACTAAATGCAAGCACAACGCCTAACCTTGGCAACAGCATCACAATTCCTGCTACGAAAAAAGTGCCGAGCAATCCACCAATCCATATCCACCACGGGTTTTGCTTTGGTTGAAGCGCCTGTAAGTTGAATTGCTTTGTTAATACCAAATAGAAAAAAAGCGCAATCGTTCCTACTGCAAAAGAAACAAATGCGGCATACACTGGGCTGCCAATCGCTTTTGCCAATCGGCTATTGATGGCGGCTTGCATGGGAAGTATAGCACCTAATAATAATGCTGAAACGATTAACAAAATTCTTGCTTGCATAAGTAGTGTTTAGGTTTGGTAAAAATAAAAAAGGATTGCGTTATGCAATCCCTTTGAATTATTTATGTTCGATAAATTATTTATTCATCAATTGTTTTGCCTCAATGCTCAATGTTGCATGCGGCACTGCACGAAGCCTTGCTTTATCAATAAGCTTTCCTGTTACGCGGCAAATGCCATACGTTTTGTTTTCAATGCGCATCATTGCTTTTTCCAAATGATCGATGAACGTAATTTGGCGGCTCGCCATCTGGCTAAGCTGTTCTCTTTCCATGCTCATGCTACCATCTTCCATTGTCATGTAGCGTGCGTCATCGTTGTCGCCGCCCATCTCGTCTTTGCGGGTAATCAATCCTTGTAAATAAGTCAGCTCTTTTTTAGCTGCATCCAATTTTTTTGTAATCAATTCTCTAAATTCTAAAAGCTCTGAATCATTATATCTCATAATAGGGCCGTTATTATTTTGTTCAGCTTGAAATGTATCTAATACGGATTTTGTAAATTCTGGTTCGTATTTACGGACTGTTTTTGTTTTCATTTCTGGCACCACCACTTTTGTAGGCTTTGCCGGCGCAACCGGTTTTTGGGGTTGCTGTTTCACAGGCATCGGAACGCTGTGTTTCGCTGCTTCATGTTTTTCAGGCGCTTTCGCAGCAACCGGAGCAGGTTTTTTTGGCAGTTCTTTTTTGGCAACAGGCTTAGGAGCCTCTGCCTTTTTTACTGGGTGTTTCACTGTAATTTTTTTAGGCGCAGCTTTAGCGGCTGGCTTTGCAACTGGCTTTTTTGCTATTTTGGCGGATGCATGCTTGGCAGGCTTTGCAGTCGCTTTTTTAGCCGGTGCTGATTTTTTTGGAGCAACTTTTTTAGCGGGTTTTGCCGCTTTTTTCTTGATTGCCATACTGTTAGGCTTTTTTTGTAACGAATACTTTTAAGAGAATGTCATTTACTTCAATTTCAGTGCCATTTGCTAAATCGGGCACTAATTCTATATTATCTGCCAAAATTTCGGCACAAATATAATTATTAAACTGGGTAATGGATTCTTTTAGTGGGGCAGCGTCAGCAACTTTTACTTGTATTTTATCGGTAAG
>CAIYPC010000056.1 GCA_903927975.1 uncultured Bacteroidota bacterium
ATTTGTGCAAAAACTTGCACACTGCGTAGGGTCAGGAAAAGCCGTGGTCGCTTGATGAAATGTATATGACTAATAAGACAGGAAGTCGTATCTCACTTGGCACACTGGGTGCTTTGAAGCCGACGGCTCAACCTGACATGTTATTTCATTATAATCAAATGCATGCCTTCACATTGACGGCTCAGGTAGATGAATCAGTGCCGTTGGATAAGAATATGGCCACCCTCAAAAAATTGACAGATACAACTTTGATACCTGGATATAAGCAATCATGGATTGGAATTGCGAAGGCATATCAAGAATCTGCAGCAACCATGGTAATGTTAATTATTTTGGCAATTATTTTTATTTATGCAATATTGTCAGTTCAATTTGAAAGTTTTATTGATCCATTAATTGTGATGTTGACTGTTCCTCTAGCCGCAATGGGAGCATTATTTGTTTTGTGGATATTTGGTCAATCGATGAATATTTACACACAAATTGGATTGATAACATTAATCGGACTTATTACCAAAAATGGTATTTTAATTGTTGAATTTGCTAATCAGCAGTTGGAAAAAGGTTTGAATGCTATTGAAGCCGTGAAAAAGGCATCTGAGCTGAGGTTGAGACCAATTTTAATGACTACCAGTGCAATGGTATTAGGTACAATGCCGCTTGTATTATCAAATTCAAGTGGGTCAGAGTCGCGCCGCGTAATTGGCGCAGTGCTTGTTGGAGGGCTAAGTTTTGGTACGGTATTAACATTGATTTTATTGCCAACAATTTATGCCCTTGTTAAAGGTGATCAATTCTATCAATTTCTCAACTTAAAAATATTTTCTAAATTAAATCTAAAATAGATTTCCTTCATGCTGCGAAAGCACTTTTAAAAAGTTTTTTCATAATAGTTTGATTTTTATATTAATAGTTTATTAATAATATTTAGGTATTCTGGTGTTAAAGGTAGGACAGTGTTGTTTATAGAAGAAACGTTGAAAAAAGAAAGTAAGCTTGCCCGCATGCTAAATGAAAATATCAAGTTGATTATTAACGCGCTTTGTCGTATGCTTGCCGATAGTTATTTGTTGATAAATAAAATACAACGCATGTGTGCTCTTATTTTTTGCGCGCTAGTTAAAATAGCTGACTTTTTGTATTGTGCTAAATTTAAAAAGACCAACAGCTTTTGCGTAAATTGATGGAATAAGGGACAAGACTAAACAATGGCAAAAACATCTAATAGTTTTATAGAAACATTTCTCGGCGCATTTGTTATCGTTGTCGCGGCTGGTTTTGTTTATTTTGCATATACGTCTGGTCAAGACGGAAGATCCATGCATGGATATACTGTATCTGCAAAATTTCAGCGCATTGATGGGTTGCACGTTGGTAGCGATGTTAAAGTCAGCGGGGTTAAAGTTGGTTCGGTTTTGACGTTGGAGATCGATCCTAAGTCTTATCAGGCAAAAGCAACACTTTTTATAAATAACTCACTTAAATTACCAACTGATTCAAGTGCTGCAATTGTAAGCGAAGGATTACTTGGCGGTAAGTATATCGCATTGGATCCTGGTGCCGATTCAGAGCTACTTGCTGATAAAGGTGTTATTGCGCAAACTGAATCATCAGTTAATTTAGAAACTTTACTTAATAAATTTCTATTTTCAAAATCAGACGACAGTCAGTCAAAAAAAAAATCATAGATGACATATCATCAAATAATGAACAAATAGTTAATGAAGATGTGTCGAAGTCGGCAGAAGAACCTGCTGCAGACACAGACGTTGCTGCAGTAGATGAAAAATCGGAAGAGCCTGCGGAAGAAAAATCCGACGATGCTGCGGAAGAAAAATCCGACGATGCTGCAGAAGAAAAATCTGACGATGCTGCAGATGAAAAATCCGACGATGCTGCAGATGAAAAATCCGATGATGTTGCAGATGAAAAATCCGACGATGTTGCAGATGAAAAATCCGATGATGCTACAGATGAAAAGTCTGATGATGCTACAGATGAAAAATCCGATGATGCTACAGATGAAAAGTCTGATGATGCTACAGATGAAAAATCCGATGATGCTACAGATG
>CAIYPC010000057.1 GCA_903927975.1 uncultured Bacteroidota bacterium
AGGGCTATTTTGTTTATTTAGAAGTCAGTTTTAATTCAACCCTTCTGTTTGCAGTTCTTCCTTTTTCAGTGCTATTATCAGCAATAGGTTGTTCCTGTCCATGTCCAATCGATTTTATCCTTTCTTCGGGAATGCCTTTAAAAACCAAGTAATTTTTTACAGCATCGGCTCTTTTTTGCGAAAGCACCATGTTGCGCTCTGGCGTTCCAACCGTATCCGTATATCCCTCAATTAAAAGGTTAAGGTCATCGTTCTTTTTTAATATAGCGGTAAGCTCTTCCAAACGGATATAAGAACCTGTGGTTAATTTATCGCTTGCCGTAGCAAACAAAATATAATGGGCGACGTAGTTTACTTTTTCTTTTATTTCTTTCTTTATAGCTGGGCATCCATTGTTCTCTTTCACACCCGCAACAGTCGGACATTTGTCTTCTTCATCATTTATTCCATCCCCATCTGTGTCAGGTATTGGGCAACCATTATATTTTGCAAGACCAACAACGGTTTTGCATGAATCATGCTCATCATCAACGCCATCACCATCAGTGTCAGGAACCGGGCAGCCGTTATATTTTGCAACGCCCGCAACTGTAGGGCATTTGTCAACTTCATCATTTATTCTATCACCGTCTGTGTCAGGAATTGGGCAGCCATGATATTTTGCAATGCCGGCAACGGTTTTGCAAGAGTCATGCTCATCATCAATCCCGTCTTTATCTGTATCAGGGATTGGACAGCCATTGTATTTTGCAAATCCGGGAACTTTTGGGCACAGATCAACATCATCAGGAACACCATCCTTATCAGTGTCTTTCGGCTTAACAGTTATTGGTTTAGTAGGTGTTGATGATTGTGTTTTAGCAAGCCAAATTCCAAGTGAAGCACCAACTAATTGATGATGAAAAGTTCCATCATAAGTAGCTTCGTAAAAACTGGAAAGACCCCTGCTCGCATAAGCACTTAATATCACGTTCCCGAATTCAAAACCAGCCCTTCCATTGACCCCGAAATCAAAGGTTTTGTATTTATTAACGCCATTGCCAATTGGCAAATCATCGGTCGAATTATTATAGGTGAATACTGAATCGTTTTTAACCGAAAGTGATTGATTGCCCATTTTGGAACTGAATTGGAAAGCTAAATAAGGGCCGACACTTATGAAGAAACTGTTTTTGTGAGAGGAGGAAAGAAATATTTTATAAGCAATATTCAATGGTATTTCAATATAGGCAAGGTTAAGCGACGTATTTTGATATACTGGATAAGTTATGTTTTTGGTCATACTTGAGGTATCGAAAGTCTCAGCAAATTTTCTCCCTTGTGAAGTATAATTAATTCCCGGTTGAAAATAAAAATTTTTACCCATTGGGATATCTGCAATAACACCGAGTTTCATTCCTGTTTTCGAAGAATAAAATGGCTTGGTTGTAGTTTGCCAATCAGGGATATTATTTGTTTCGATAACACTAGCATTGTGAACGCCAATGAAAGCACCTAATTTAACCTGTGCGAAAGCACCTGAAGCAAGAATTGCGAAAAGAGGCAGCAGAAGTAGTTTTTTGTTCATAAGCACACTGGTTTTTTTCATGGCTAACAGGCTAGTATATCGGGTAATAACGCGTAAAGGCAAGTATTATTTTGGGCGCTTAAAGTTTGTGGTTGTGCGTTGTAAAGTCGGGAAATCAGAAAGACTGAAAGTTGGAAAGAAATATTGGGGAGAAAACGCTGTCTTTCGGACTTCTATCTATGAATCAAATTTTATCCCTTGCGCTAGCGCAAAGGATCTGAATAATTGTTAGCAAGACCGAAAGTCGGAAAGAATACAGGAGCGAATGCTCTGTCTTTCGGACTTCCCGACTTTCCGTCTTATAAATTATAAATCAAATTTTATCCCTTGCGCAAGCGGTAAATTATCTGAATAATTGATGGTATTTGTTTGTCTGCGCATATAAGCTTTCCAGGCATCGCTGCCACTCTCGCGACCGCCACCGGTTTCTTTTTCACCACCAAAAGCGCCGCCAATTTCTGCGCCTGAAGTGCCAATATTTACATTCGCGATCCCGCAATCGCTACCTGCATGAGATAAAAATTTTTCAGCTTCGCGAATATTGAGAGTCATTATAGAAGATGATAATCCTTGCGGAACGCCGTTCTGTATTTCAATCGCCTCATCAATGGTTTTATATTTCAATAAATAAAGAATGGGTGCAAAAGTTTCATGCTGTACAATTTTATAATCTGGTTTTGCTTCAGCAATGCAAGGCTTCACATAACATCCGCTTTCATATCCATCGCCCTGCAGAACGCCAGATTCTACTATAAATTTGCCGCCTTCTTTTTTGCATTCTTCGGTTGATTGCAAATAAAGTTTTACTGCATCTGTATCGATCAACGGTCCAACATGATTATGTTCATTCAAAGGATTGCCGATTTTTAATTGTTTATAGGCAGCAACTAATTTTTCTTTTACGTCATCATATATTTTCTCATGAATGATCAATCGGCGAGTTGAGGTGCAACGCTGGCCTGCCGTTCCGACCGCACCGAAAATGGATCCAAGGATAGCAATACTTAAATCAGCATTTTCAGAAATGATGATTGCGTTATTGCCGCCTAATTCAAGCAACGATCGTCCTAATCTTGCACCAACTGCAGCGCCAACCGCTTTGCCCATTCTCGTTGAGCCAGTTGCAGAAACCAATGGGATCCTTGCATCGTTCGACATCCATTCGCCAACATCTCTATGCCCAACAATCAATCCGCTTACACCTTCGGGAACATTATTTTTTTCGAATACTTCTGCAATGATTTGCTGACAGGCAACTGCGCACAACGGAGTCTTTTCTGATGGTTTCCAAATACAAACATTTCCGCAAACCCAGCCGATCATACTGTTCCAGCTCCAGACCGCAACAGGAAAATTAAATGCAGATATAATACCGACAATTCCAAGTGGGTGCCATTGTTCGTACATTCGATGCGCAGGTCTTTCACTGTGCATCGTAAGGCCATGCAACTGTCTTGATAAACCGACAGCTAAATCGCAGATATCAATCATTTCCTGCACTTCACCATAACCTTCTTGCAGGCTTTTGCCCATTTCGTAAGAAACCAATTTTCCGAGAGGCTCTTTATTTTTTCTTAAAGCTTCGCCGATTTGCCTAACCACTTCGCCACGTTTTGGCGCAGGCCAAGAGCGCCATTCAACAAATGCTTTTTGAGCTTGACTGATTACTTTACTATAACTTTCTTTATCGGTTGAAGAAACAGAAGCAATAAGTTTTCCATCGACAGGAGAAAACGATTCTATAACCACACTATGAGATTCGAACCAATTCAATCCGGTAGAAGTGCCGTGATTGCCGTTTTTTATTTTTAATTGTTGAAGAAATTCCATAAAAAAATTGCTTGCGTTTTTTAATTCGCAAGCAATTTAGCAATTAACC
>CAIYPC010000058.1 GCA_903927975.1 uncultured Bacteroidota bacterium
AGGCAAATGCCGACAAATGGAAAGAACAGGAAGACATAAACCTCACACGCATTTTTAATGGCGTTTCGTTCACCAGACTAACCGATGAAAGCTAAGACAGCTTTTTTCTGAAATACTAAAGCTATATAAATTTATGTTTAGCCAAACGTGGAAAAAATATCTGCCAGTAATCATTATATTGATGAAGCGATCAGCTAATGGAGATCAGGTATTGAAAATGAACAATAGTGATTTCACAAGAGCTTCTGGAGGAAGAAAAACTCGCCTGAGCTTTTCTAATGTTAAATTGAACAATGGCAGAATAAACTCTGTAACGGATACCCCTCCACTTGCAATGGATTTAATTCTTTTGCTCAAGGAAAATGACACTTCAAAAAAATTGATAAGCCACCAGCAATTTGAATTTGCGCTCAACAGCGATTTTCAGTTGACCATTAAGAACAATACGCCTGCTTCAGAAGCTGAGGCAATGGAAGCAAAAAATTCAGACTAAATAATACTGATCATTTTTTTTTCTGCACTTATTTACTATCTTTCATTGTTTAAGTTTCTTTAATAAATAAATTATTTATCCTTAACGATGCTTCGTTCAATCATCACGGGCACGGGTTCATATATCCCACCTTCAGTTGTTTCCAACAATGATTTTGCAAAACATCTTTTTTATTCAAAAACACATCAGCCGCTCAACACGCCTCCAGAAGAAGTAGTTGAAAAATTCAAAAAGATAACTGGCATTGAAGAGCGCCGCTATACTACTGATGAATTGAATGCATCTGATATCGGGAGCATTGCAGCAAAAAATGCAGTTGCAGAAAGCGGAACAGATCCCGAAACAATCGATCAGATAATCGTTGCGCAAAATTTTGGCAATGTATTCAAACATACTATACAAACGGATGCGGTGCCTTCGCTGGCAAGCATCATCAAGAATCGTTTAGGCATACGCAATCCCAACTGTGTAGCTTACGATATTCTGTTTGGCTGCCCCGGTTGGGTGCAAGGCATCATTCATGCAGATGCATTTTTCAAAGCAGGTATTGCAAAAAAAGCATTGATTATTGGAACTGAAACATTGTCGAGGGTAATTGATATATACGATCGTGATAGCATGATATTCAGTGATGGTGCTGGTGCGGCGGTGATGGAATATAAAGAAACTAATGAATCTGATTCCGGTTTGCTGGGCGCATCGGTGCAAACACATTCGCTTGAAGAAGTGAATTACATAAACATGGGCAAATCATATTATCCGGAAAGTGATCCCGCCGTTCGCTATATAAAAATGCAGGGAAGAAAAGTGTATGAGTTTGCGTTAACTTATGTTCCCGCTGCAATGAAAGATTGTATGGAAAAAAGTGGCGTGCATATCAGCGATCTAAAAAAAATATTTATCCATCAGGCAAATGCTAAAATGGATGAAGCGATTATTAAAAGGCTTTACCAATTATTTGGTATTGAAGAAGTGCCGGAAGATATTATGCCGATGAGCATTCATTGGCTTGGCAACAGCTCTGTTGCAACGGTTCCGACACTTTTCGATCTGGTAAGAAAAAACAAAATCCCCAATCATCATCTTGAAAATGGGGATGTAATACTTTTTGCTTCGGTAGGTGCCGGCATGAATGTAAACGCAGTTTGTTATAGGTATTAATAATAAATTGAAGAAATCAATTTATTATTTTCACATTGATAGCACTTGGTCCACGCTGACCCATCTCAACTTCAAAACTCACTTTGTCATTTTCTTTTACATTCCCTGAAAGATTGTTCACATGAACAAAAACACTCTCCTGAGAAACGAGATCTTTAATAAAACCAAAACCTTTAT
>CAIYPC010000059.1 GCA_903927975.1 uncultured Bacteroidota bacterium
AATACATGCTCCAGCGTCGTTCTGAAGGAAACGATTTCTCTATTTTATTTTTTGAAAGAATTTCGTGTATGAAAATTTCTTCTGTGATAATAAAAGAAATGAGATGACCTTCAATAGTGCCAATGGTAAGCCCGCGCATTTGCGCAATTTCCAAAATCTTTTTGCCTTCTTTGAACATATTCAAACTGATATTCCTTGTTTCGCCTTTCTTAGGTTTGGGAAATTGTTCTTGATGTTGAATATTCGGCTGATTTGTTTTCTGGCTTTCTATCAGCCCGAGCAAGGCATTTGTATCCATTCCTTTTGAGAGTGCTTCTGAAAGCTCAACAGAATGTTGAAGCTGCTTCATTTTTCTTTTGAATTGAAGATCCAAATCGTGCAGTTCGTTCACATATTTTTTTACGCGCTGTTTTATTTTTACTTCGTTAATATGTTCTGAAAGTGATGTAATTATTTCTTCCATTGATTTGTTGAAATAGCTAACGGCAGCGCCTATCCGAACATGCAATTGCTTGTATCCATCATCTGCTGCTGATACCAATAATTTTTCCAACTGCCTGTTGAATTTTGTCGCCACTTCTTGTTGTTCTTCCAATTTATCCTGAATTCCATTTGCCCATTTAACAGCTTCTTCTCTTCCGGGGATCAGGCGGTGTTCATAATCTTCCACATGCTGCTGAAAGCTTTCAATCAATTTTTCCCATCCAAATGATTGCAACAATGATCGGCTGATAAATACTTTTTGGTGCTGTTGCAATTCACGCTGCATGATTTCTTCAGCCATTTCATTTTTTGAAAACTCCAATACCCTTTCATCGGTAGTGATTGCCTGCGCATGAATGCGGCTGAAAAGCACAAGTCCTTGCAATGAGGTGAGCCTGCTTAATGCGACATAAACCTGTCCCGGTGCAAATGAATCGCCAGCATCGATGATTGCTTTTTCAAAAGTCAAACCCTGACTTTTGTGAATGGTGATTGCCCATGCCAACCGAATTGGATATTGCTTGAATGTGCCGAGCGTTTCCTCATCAATCTGATCGCTTTCCTTATTATAATTGTATCGGATATTTTTCCATGTCTCTTTTTCCAGCTCCATTTCTTTTTCATCATTGGGAAAGCGCACAAAAATTTTATCACCGTCAATTTTTGAAATGCTGGCAATCTTTCCATTATAAAATCTCCTGAATTCTCCTTTATCATTTTTAATGAACATGATCTGCGCTCCCACTTTCAATTGCATAAATATTTCTGCGGGCAAAGCCTTCTCATTAAAATCTCCGGTCAATTCTCCTTTAAATTCAAATAATTTTCCTTCAAGCTTTCTTAATTTATTTTGATTGATGTCATTAGCTTTATTATTATGTGTAGTCAGCGTAATATATTGTTCCTTATTTGCAGGTTGAAAATTTGGTTTATAATGCTCGTGTAATTTTGCAAGATCTTCTGTTGAAGTTTTTTTGTCGCGGATATTATTTAATATGCTGATGAACTGCGCTTCATTTTGCCTATAAATTTTTTTCAGCTCTATTAAAACCGGCGGTGCTTGTTGCACGGCATGCGCATCAAAAAAGAAAGGGCTTTTGTAATGATTTTTCAATATGTCCCATTCAGTGCTGCTAACAACTGGCGGCAATTGAAAAAGATCGCCGATATAAAGAACCTGCACACCGCCGAATGGCAACAAAGGCTGCTGACGAAAATGGCGGAGTATCGCATCTGTTGCATCCAGCATATCAGCGCGAACCATGCTCACTTCATCAATAATAAGCAGTTCAAGTTCGCGAAGCAATTCGCGCTTTTCGCTATTGAAACGTACATTTTTAAGCAACGAATGTTGATTGGAAGTTTCGCTTCCCCATTCCGTTCTTCCCGAAGGGATATAAGGACCGAAGGGCAATTGAAAAAACGAATGCATGGTAACGCCGCCAGCATTAATAGCAGCAACGCCCGTTGGCGCCACCACCGCCGATTTTTTAAAAGAATTCTCTTTGATGTATTTAAGAAAAGTGGTTTTGCCCGTGCCTGCTTTTCCTGTTAAAAAAATGTGCCTGCTAGTTTGGTTCACAAACTGAACAGCCATCTGAAATAGATAATTAGAAGTGTCTGCTAATGCCATGCGGGAAAGTTAAGGATAAGCACAAAAACAGACAATACTACTTTGTGGTAGGGGAGAAAACGTTGGCAGGTGATAGATGATAGTTGGTCGCTCTCAGCTTTAATTGTTTGTTAGTAATTTATTCTACGGCTCTTTCGCGCTAAGCAACCTGCTCTTCGTAAATTGCGCCCATGCAGGATTACTTAAAAGAATTGAACGAGCCGCAGCGTGAAGCATCTACTCATATCAACGGACCTATAATGATTGTTGCCGGTGCAGGCAGCGGAAAAACAAAAGTATTAACTACAAGGATTGCGCACCTGATGGCAAATGGTGTTGATTCATTCAACATTCTTGCGCTCACTTTCACCAACAAGGCTGCAAAAGAAATGAAGGAGCGTGTTGAAAAAATTCTTGCCAACACAGAAGCACGCAATTTATATATCGGCACTTTTCATAGCGTGTTCGCACGCATATTGAGGGCAGAGGCACCGCGCATCGGTTACCCAAATAATTTTACTATTTACGATACAGATGATGCGAAGAGCGTTGTGAAAACGGTGGTGAACGAATTGAATTTAGACGATAAACATTATAAGCCTGCAACAGTTTATAATAGGATCAGCAGTGCAAAAAATGCATTGGTCGGTCCCGCTGAATATGCAAATGATTATTCCATTCAGCAGGAAGATATGCGCAGTCAGCGTCCCGCAATCGCACAGATTTATGATGCGTATGTGAAGCGCTGTTTTAAAAATGGCGCGATGGATTTTGATGATCTGTTATTGAAATTTTATGAGCTGCTGAAAAATTTTCCAGAAGCACTGAGCAAATATCAGCGCAAGTTCAAATACATTTTGATTGATGAATATCAGGATACCAATCCGGCGCAATATGAAATCATAAAATTGCTCGGCGCAATGCACGAAAATGTTTGTGTGGTGGGGGATGATGCACAAAGCATTTACAGTTTTCGCGGCGCGACGATTGAAAATATTTTACAGTTTCAAAAAGATTATGATGATGTGAAAGTCATAAAGCTGGAACAGAATTATCGCAGCACACAAAATATTTTGCATGTTGCCAATGAAGTGATAAGTAATAATAAAGGACAGATTGAAAAAAGATTGTTCACCGAAAATGCAGAAGGAGAAAAATTAAAACTGATCCGCACTGCTACAGATAATGAAGAAGGAAAATTTGTTGCCGATACCATTCAGGAACAAAAACTCCGCAACCATTTTAATAATAGAGATTTTGCTATTCTTTATCGCACCAATGCACAAAGCCGTGCGTTTGAAGAAAGCCTTCGCCGCATGGGCATTCCTTATACTATTTATGGCGGCATGAGCTTTTATCAACGCAAAGAAATAAAAGATTTTGTGGCTTATCTGCGCATCATCGTTAACCCAAAAGATGAAGAATCATTAAAGCGCATTATCAATTATCCTGCAAGGGGAATTGGCAAAACATCTGTTGACAAAGCTGTATTGTTTGCGAATGAAAATAATATCAGCATGTGGGAAGTGTTGGAGAATGCTGCAAAATTTGGATATAGAGCAACTACACTTGAATTGATAGAAAATTTTGTGGTGATGATCAAAAGTTTTGGTAGCATGTTACAAACAAAAAATGCTTATGAAGTGGCGATGCATGTTGGCAAGCAAACGAATATCGTGAAGGAGCTTTTCAACGATAAAACTAATGAAGGACTGGCGCGATATGAAAACATCCAGGAATTGCTCAATTCTATTAAGCAATGGGTTGATGATTCTCAAAACAGAAATTTGATTGATGATGAAGGCTTTTTGCTGGAAGAAATGAATACTGCAACAGCAAATGAAGGCGCTTTAGGTCTTGCATCTTATCTTCAGCAAATCACTTTGCTCACTGATGCCGATCAAAAAGATCCAAATGCAGATACAGTTAAGCTTATGACCATTCACGCAGCAAAAGGATTAGAGTTCAGTTGTGTGTTTGCTGCAGGTTTGGAAGAAATGCTTTTTCCAAATGCGATGTCGATTAATACACGTGAAGAATTGGAAGAAGAGAGAAGATTATTTTATGTGGTGATCACAAGAGCAAAAAAGAAATTGTGGATCACCTATGCAAACACGCGTTATCGTTTCGGCAGCATTGTTCAAAACGAACCGAGCCGTTTTATTGCAGAGATACCGGAACAATATTTAGACAGAAGCTATGCTGGTGGCGGCATGCGCAATCAACCAACCAATAATTGGCAAAATGGTAGCGCTTATGACAGAATGAATGGAAAGTTTGAGCGCACTTTAGACAGCGGCAAGCCGTCATCGCAAAGCAAGCCCAGCTATATGCCAGCAGCTACGCGACCACAAACCGTAGAGCATGTTCCTTCAAAAGATTTTGTAGCAAGTGATACATCGAACTTACAAGAAGGACAAAAAGTGGAACATCAAAAATTTGGTTTTGGTGAAGTGATAAAAATGGAAGGAAGCGCACATAATCCAATCGCCACTGTGAAATTTCAGGTGAACGGAGAGAAAAAAATTATGCTGAACTATGCGAAGCTGAGAATAGTTGAATAATGGTTTCAAGATAGAAGAATCAAGGAACAAGAATGCAAGAAATTACTTCACCGCATTTTTCAACTCTTCAATAGTTTTCTTTTCATTGCCTACAAAAATTTTATTATTCAAAATGGTAACAGGTCTTTTTAAGAAAGTGTATTCTTCTAAAATAAAATCGCGGTAATCTTTTTCAGTAAGGCTTTTATCTTTCAACCCAAGTTCTTTATACTTTATTGCACGCTTGCTGAATAGTGCTTCATAACTACCAGCCATTTTTTTCATTTCCTCTAATTGTTGTGCAGTTATTTTTTCAGTCTTGATATCCTGTAGTTCAAAGCCTTTTTTCTTTGCATCAATATCATTTAATATCAGTTTGCATGTATCGCACGTTGAAAGGAAATAGATTTTTTTCATGTTAGTTTTTGTTTCGTCAAGAGAAAATAGAAATTGTTGAAATTCTTTTGTGCATTGTTGGTCGCCTGACCAACAACAGCGGAGAAAACAAATTGCTGAAATTCTTTTTCTTAATTTCATGCACAAATTAAAAATTATATGAAGAAAATACACTTGCTTTTATTTTTACTCTTTGTTTCTTGCTCCGTTTTTGCTCAATCTGCAGATGAGCTTGCAATAAAAAAATTAATGGCTGACCAATCCGTAGCATGGAACCATAGCAACATTGACGATTTCATGAAAGCATACTGGAACAATGATTCACTCACTTTTATAGGTCATGGTGGCATTACTTATGGCTATAATAATACGCTGAACAATTACAAAAAAAATTATAACGATTCATCAAAGATGGGCAAGCTTTTTTTCACGCTCATCAAACTTCAAAAATTATCGCCTGAATATTATTTCGTGACTGGCAAATGGTTCCTGAAAAGAAGCATCGGCGATATTGGAGGCTATTATACTTTAATGTTCCGGAAAATAAAAGGAAAATGGTGTATCATCACCGATCATACCAGCTAACAGGCATCAGACGGCTATATTTTGAAATTGATTTTAAGCCGTCAGATGCCTTTCATGTAAAATTATATTATCAAAAAACACTCAACCTAATTTATGGCACTCATCATCATCGGCTTCATCATCTTTTTGGTGGGCATCGCAATGAACCGCAGCGAACCATTGATAAAAAGATTTGCAGGAACTGCAAGAATTGTCGGAATTCTTTTCATATTACTCGGAATTTCTACTGCATGTATCGTTCAAATTGGTGCAGGAGAAATCGGCGTGAAAAAATTATTTGGGAATGTTCGTTCCGATGTTCTGCAGAGCGGGCTGCATTTCATCAACCCATTATACGATGTAGAGAAAATGGATATCAAAACTCAAAACTACACCATGAGCGGCGTGCATGATGAAGGCGCTAAACAGGGTGATGATGCAATTCGCGTACTTACATCAGATGGCTTGGAAGTAACTATTGATCTGACTGTTTTGTACAAAGTTCTTCCATCAGAAGCGCCTAACATTATTAAAGAAACGGGACTTGATTACACTGATAAAATTGTTCGTCCGGTGACCAGAACAAAAATACGGGACAATGTAGTTTATTATGAAGCCGTTGCTTTGTATTCAACAAAGCGAGATGAATTTCAGCAGCGCATTTTTAAAAGCATTGATGAAGATTTTAAAAAGAGAGGCTTGATACTTGAACAATTACTGGTAAGAAATATCACATTGCCACAAGCTGTTAAAACTGCCATCGAGCTAAAAATAAACGCCGAGCAGGATGCGCAAAAAATGCAATTTGTGCTACAGAAAGAAAGACAGGAAGCTGATAGAAAACGCATCGAAGCACAGGGAATTGCAGATTACCAACACATCATTAGCGAAAGTCTCACCGATAAACAATTGCAATACGAACAGATCAAAGCAATGAAAGAACTGGCTGCTTCAACAAATGCAAAGATGATCATTATGGGGAAGGGAAGCACGCCGCTTATTTTAGATGGAAAGAATTAGCAAGTTTGTAGTTTCGAGTTTGTGGTTTGTAGTTCTTTAATTTTCAAGCTCATGATTTAAAGGCGGCAATCCGAGTTAAAGCATTATTAATTCTTAATTTTTTGGGGACAAGCATAGGAATTCTATTGGGCATCGTTGTGTCACTCACTTGTACCGATGGGAATTCTATTGAGCTGTGGTTTTATAATCGGCTGGTTCATGTTCTTATATTCTTTACATTATCCATGCGGGAATTTTTTCTTCCATGTTCTGATATAAAATCTGATCAGAAAAAATAAACTGATCAGAAAAAACGAATAGAAAATAATATTTCCTGCTGAAAGTTTTCCATTTACAAAAAGAAGTCCGAAATAAATTCCAATTGTCATATTCAGCATCAGCCAAAAAAACCCCCAAAAAATAGAAGAGAGGACTCTTCTTAAAAAATCTTTTACTTCTGGTTCTACCATGTCAGCCATAATCGTGTGCGAATTTTTTTACAAGTTAAACGGGTTTTCTCGCAAAGACGCAAATGCGCGAAGTTCGTTGATTGAGTTATTGGTTGAATAGTTGAAAGGTTTTAAATCGCAAGCTCTCGCCTAAATATTCAAGCTTTTTCTGTAGCTTAACAAACTCTAAATTTTCTCGCAACTCGCAACTCGCAACTCGCAACTCGCAACTCGCAACTCGCAACTCGCAACTCGCAACTCGCAACTCGCAACTCGCAACTCGCAACTCACCTAATTCACCAACAACTTCCTAAACTCCACAGAATCCCCATTAAAAACATTGAAGTCAACTTTTGTAACAATACCATTTACTCTCCCTCCTTCGCTGTGTTGCCAAAAGCTCCAGTCGCGATAAATGCGTGGACGTTCCTTTTGTAAATAATGTGCAATCCATAAAGGGTATCTATCAAAATCGTCTTTCAAATATTGCTTATAAAATTCAACATTGGTATATATAATCGGAGTTATGCTATAATAATTTTGGATGGTCTCTATCCATTCTTTCACACGATCACGAAGTTTATCGGCTGGCACCCCATAAGCTTGCTCCACATCAAGCACCGGTGGTAAATCTCCGGTTTCAATATTTACAGAGTTAATAAAATTTTCTGCCTGTTCTTTTCCGCTTTTTGTGGCCAGAAAAAAATGATACGCGCCCCTGGTAATGCCAGCGGTTTTTGCTTTTTTCCAGTTTCGCTGAAAAAATGCATCTTCATTGCCAAGACCTTCTGTTGCTTTAATGAAAACAAATCCCACTTGAACATTATCCACTTTCATTTCCTTTACAGAAGGCCAATCAATCACATTTTGATATTTAGAAACATCAATGCCGTGGATTGCATAATTAACAGGTATGTCTATCCCAAATTCGGGATAACGTACAAAGTGAGCCCTTCGTTCAAGCCAAAAATCATAGCCAACAAAAAAAACCATGCCGAGAATAGAAGCAATCAATATGATGAATAGATTTCTCCAAACTTTCTTTTTAATTTTTTTGACCATAGCGGGAGCACAAATATAAATTTAGGCAAGCCAAATAACTCAATAATAAATTAAGGGGAATAAAATTGTGAATTGATTTGCTAACCTGCTTTCACATAGTGAAGAATGATGCGATAAAGATCATCAGGATTGAATGGCTTTACAATAATATCATTGAGACCGCAGGCATAAGCTTCGCTTTCTACTTCTTTTGGCGCACTTGCTGTTAATGCAATAATAGGGAGTGTTTCTCCATTTTTGCGCAATTGCTCTGTGGCTTTATATCCATCAAGCACTGGCATGTGAAGATCCATCAAAATCAATTTGTGTTTTTGCGTATCGAATTTATCCAACGCTTCCTGGCCGTTTGTGGCAACATCAATATTTGCTCCCTGACTTTCCAAAATAGTTTGCGCCACCAAAACGTTTAACGGATTGTCTTCTACCAATAAAATAGAAAGTCCCTGAAGCAATTCAGGGTTATTATCAAATTCAACATTCGCCTTTTGATCAATTGAATCTTCTGCACTTATCGCAAAAGTTTGTGTGAAATAAAACGCAGATCCTTTGCCAGATTCGCTTTGCAATTCCAATTTCACGCCTTGCAGTTCTAAAATCCTTTTCGTTATGGCAAGGCCAAGACCAGTGCCGCCATAGCTGCGGGATGTAGAGGAATCGGCTTGCGTGAAACGATCGAAGATGATAATCTGTTTATCTTGATTGATACCAATGCCAGTGTCTTCAACTTTCACCATTAAAGTAACTGATGACATGCTAGAAGATTCCACATGTATAGAAAGCTGAACGCTTCCTTTTTCAGTGAACTTAACAGCATTGTGAACAAGATTGGTGATCACCTGGCTTATTCGTGTGGGATCGCCCATCAGTTTTTTATTAAGCCTTCCATCAATTAATAATTTCAGCTCAATATCTTTTTCTTTTGCATTCTCTTGCAATCCTGCAACAATATTGCGTGCGATGGATGACAAATCCATCGGGATATTCTCAAAAACAATTCTTCCTTCTTCAATTTTTGTGTAATCAAGAATATTATTCACGATGGATAAAAGATTATTTGCAGAGAAATAAAGTACGTCAAGATTTTTTTTCTGATCAGCACGTGGCTCACTGGTTTTAAGCAGATGAGTCATTCCAATCACCGCGTTCAATGGCGTTCTTATTTCATGAGACATGGTTGCAAGAAATTCTGCCTTTGCATTCAGCCCTTGTTGTGCCTGCAAAGCGGCAAGCTTGAATGAATAGGCAAACCGTTGTGATAATGCCAGCGATTGCAAAAAGAAAAAACTGATGTACGCAAAAAAAACGATTGCCTTGAATGGAGGGCCACCTCAAAATAATTAAGGTTGGCAAAAAGGAAAATTACTATCAGCACGATGCTGCTCAGCAATGCATATAGCGATCCTATGCGCCGATCCAAAGCGGCCCGGATATATATATAACAGGCGTAACAGATATAAATGAACATGCTGCCAAGAAAGAAAGGCATGAAACGCGTGAAAAAAGTTGTTGGGGATGCGACTATAGTTATTGCGTATAAAATGCATGAGCCCACAAGCACCTTCATAAGAAACATGTGACAGTATTCCGAATATAAATGCGTTGTATAAAGCGCAAAAAAACAAACGGAAAGAACGATGCTTAAATATTCAAACCTGATAGTGACAAACCAGTTTAAATCCTGAAACAGATAATGAAGCACATACAAATCTGTGCCAATCATCCTATAGCTATAAAGAATACAAAAAAGTGAAAAGAAAAGAATGGCCTTATCCTTTCGCCCAAAAAGATATAAGCCTAAGAAAAATAGTCCGCCCATTAATAGGCAGCCAGCCAGCACAAGGCCATAAGCAACACTTTGCTGGTGCTTGATGAAAACTTTATCATATTGACCTAAGGAAATATCTCTATAAACTCCGCCTTTTGCATGCCAGAAATTACTCACTTGCAGCATTAGGGAAACAGTGTCAGGATTATCAGGGAGCTGGATAACTCTAGTTACCCAAAACGGGGTAGATTCCTCTGCGGTTTTGCCAACCTTTCCATTTGTAGCAGCGAGTTGTCCATTAACAAACAGTTCGTAAGAACAATAAGTATCGGGGATCTCAAGTGCAAGCATCGGCCTTTTCTTGGGTAAAAGAATGGTGACTTTATAAGTAGCAAAGCCTTGTGAGGGGAGTGATTTACCATTTATTTTCTCATCTTGCCATAAAGAAGGAAAAGATGTGAATGATTGATTTTTTCCCGTAGCTTCTTCGGCGGGCATAATAAGTTGATTCCAGAAAAAAAACCATTCCCCTTTTAAACTGATTTGCTGTAATGATAAATCCTGATTGCGAAGATCGATCACTCCTTTTTGGGCGATTGCTTGCTGTGCCTGGGCAGTGGCGCATTCACAAGTGATAATGAATGCATAAACAATACATAGGATATTACGGAATTTCTTCATCTTTGGCTTTAGAGTATAATCATTGTTATAACGCCTTTTTTATTAAAAAATGATAGAGCAGCGCATTAATATTCAAAAAGAATTGCTTTTAAACATAAAAATAAAAAGCCCCCGAGAATTCGGGGGCTTCAATAGCTTAGGCAATAATTACTGATTTTATTATTTGCCTGGTTCCATCAGCTTAAAGAACTGATCGAGCTGAGGCAAAATCACAATTCTTGTGCGGCGGTTAGCAGCACGTCCTTCTGGTGTGTCATTGCTTGTAACTGGAACATATTCGCTACGGCCCGCAGCAGTCATGTGCGCTGGTGGAAGGCCATATTGGTTTTGCAATAACCTAATCACAGAAGTTGCGCGTTTCACACTCAGATCCCAATTATCAACCAGCACTCCATTGCTTTTGAATGCTTTATCATCGGTATGGCCTTCAACCATAAACTCGATATCCGGCTGGTTCTTCAACACTTGAGCAACCTTGCCTAAAACCTCTTTTGCATTTGCTGTTACTTCGTACTTGCCGCTTTTGAACAAAAGCTTATCTGAAATATCAATGTAAACAACTCCTTTGTCAACTTTAATATTAATGTCTTTATCATCCAGATTTCCTACGGCACCTTTCAAATTCATAACCAGTGCCATGTTCAGTGAATCTTTATGGGCCATTGCCTGTTGCAATGTTTGGATATAAGCATCTTTAGCACCCATATTTTCTAAAGATTTTTTGATGCTTTCAGCCTGTGTGCCTGAAATAACAGACATGTCTTGCAATTGCTTTAATGCCTGGTTATTATTTTCTTTCAAAAATGCATTTTGCTTTCTCAGATCATCAAGTTCGGATTGCATTTCAGCTCTTTTTTTTGCATCTGCGGCGCTCATGTCATTACAATTTTTCAAATCGCCCTGCGATTTAGAATATACGCCATTTAATGAATCATACTTTGCCTGAGCCATTGCTTCGGCAGATTTAAATTTTTTGTTGCTAACGCATGAAAACAACAATACAGAGGAAACGCCTGCTAATAAAAATTGATTAACCCTCATATGGAAGTGTTTTAAGTAAAATAAATGATGCACATGAAAGCCATGTGGTTGTCTGGGGCGCAAAGATACAGTATCATCACAAAAAATATTCCTTAGCTTTAATTTCAATAACATTTTTTTATGAATCGATTATTTTTTCTAGTTGTATTTGCATTTTTTCTATCAAGTTCCTGTAAGCTGATGAACAAAAAACAAGCTGGGGGAACTGGTGACAAACTTTTTGCTCAATTGCTTGACAATTACTATGAACAAGACCTAAAACTCTCTCCTCTTAGTGCTACCGAAAACGGCGATAATCGCTATAATGATCTTTTGCCTATTGACATGACCGATGGCTATAGAGACACATTAAAAACATTTTACAAAAATTATCTTGATTCATTAACAGGGTTCAGCCGCAAGAACATGAATGAAAATGATGGGATCAGCTATGATATTTTAAGAAGGGAGCTGAGAATGAATATTGAAAGGCTGAGCAATTTTCATGAAAATTATATTCCTTTCAATCAATTTTATGCATTGCCTTTAACGATGGGGCAATTTGGAAGTGGCGATGGCGCTCAGCCATTCAAGACCATGAAAGATTATGAAGATTGGATCAAACGCGCCACGGCATTCAGTGTTTGGGCAGATAGCGCAATTGTATATTTTAAGAAAGGGATAGATTCCAACATCGTGCTGCCACATTCGCTCGTTGTGAAAATGATTCCTCAAATGGAGGACATGGTTACAACAGATCCCGAGAAAAGCCTTTTTTACGGGCCCATAAAAAACATTCCGTCTAGTATTGACTCTTTGGGCGCAGTAAAAATAAAGGAAGAATATACGAAGCTGATAAATGAACAGATTGTTCCATCTTATAAAAAATTAGCCGAATTTTTAAAGAACGAATATCTGCCGAAAACAAGAACAACATCTGGCATTAATAAACTGACTAATGGCAATGCCTACTATAATTTTTTGGTGAGAGATCAAACGACCACTGACATATCTCCGGAAGAAATTCATCAGACTGGATTAAATGAAGTGGCACGCATTCGCCGCATTATGGACAGCGTGAAAAATTCAGTTGGTTTTACGGGAAATCTGTCTGCATTTTTCGAGTATATGAAAACAGATAAAAAATTCATGCCTTATAAAACCCCAAAAGAAGTGCTGGATGCATTTGAAGCGATACATCAAAGAATGCAACCTAATCTTAAGAAAATGTTCATCAATGTTCCTAAAACTGCTTTTGAAATCAGACAGACGGAAGCTTTTCGTGCGGCGAGCGCCAGTGCTGAATATATGCAGGGCTCGGCCGATGGAACAAGGCCCGGGATATTTTACGTGCCGATTTTAGATGCCACAAAATTCAACACAACGTCGGGCATGGAATCGCTTTTTTTACATGAAGCGATCCCTGGACACCATTATCAAATTTCATTGCAGCAGGAAGATACATTGCTCCCGAAATTCCGCCGCTTTGGTGGCAATAATGCATACGTTGAAGGATGGGCTTTATATTGCGAGTCCCTCGGCAAAGAGCTTGGGCTTTACACCGATCCATATCAATATATGGGCGCATTGGGCGATGAGATACACCGCGCGATCAGGCTTGTGGTTGATGTTGCCATTCACACAAAGGGAATGACCCGCGAAGAAGCCATTAAATATATGATGGACAATGAGCCCATCAGCGAACAGGGCGCTACCGCAGAAATTGAAAGATACATGGCAATTCCCGGTCAGGCTTTGGGATATAAAATCGGTGCGCTGAAAATAAGAGAGCTTCGCAATAAATATGAACAACAGCTTGGCAGCAAGTTCAATATTTCTGATTTTTATGATGAGATATTGAAGGATGGAGCAATGCCATTGAAGGTTTTGGAAGCAAAAATGGACGCTTGGGCCGAAAGCAAAAACAAATAAAATTTGTCAAAAAATACTACAAAAGGAGTATTGACTGACTTTAATATTTATTATCTCTTTGTAGAAATAATGGTGTAAGCAACCGTTTTTTCAAAGCAGCTATTTATTGGTTTTCTCATGTGACCCCGTTTTCCAACGGGGTTTTCTTTTAAGTCACGGATTTCCGCAGAATTATCCATTTGTAAAATTCCCAATCAAATCTGTGCGAATTTGTCTGCTGGCATCTTTCTAATAAACGCATCGAGCCATTTGTATAGCGTTGTGTTATCTGTGCTCATCTGTGGCTAACCGTTTTCATTCCAAAAAAATTAGCTAAATAAATACTAAAATAATTAGTGTGCATAAAATAATTATCCTACATTTGACGAATCAATAATTTTGAATAAACAAAAACATACGCCATGTCAAACGCAGAAAAATTAAAGGCTTTAAAACTAACGATTGATAAAATCGACAAAGACTTCGGGAAAGGAAGTGTAATGATGATGAACGAACGAAATCAGGATCCAATGGAAGTGGTTTCAACCGGCTCAATTGGATTAGATGTTGCGCTTGGCATAGGCGGTCTTCCGCGTGGTCGTGTTATTGAAATTTACGGGCCAGAATCTTCCGGTAAAACAACTATTGCAATACATGTGATCGCAGAAGCTCAGAAGAAAGGTGGCATGTGTGCCATCATTGATGCGGAGCATGCGTTTGATAGCGCTTATGCGCAAAAATTAGGTGTTGACATTGACAGCCTTTTAATATCTCAACCTGATTATGGAGAACAAGGATTGGAAATTGCAGACCGCTTGATTCTTTCCGGTGCTTTGGACGTGGTGGTGATTGATTCTGTTGCGGCGCTTGTTCCAAAAGGCGAATTAGAAGGAGAGATGGGCGATAGCAAAATGGGATTGCAGGCGAGGTTAATGTCGCAAGCATTGAGAAAATTGACAGCGACCATCAGCAAAACAAATACGATATGTATTTTCATCAATCAACTACGAGAAAAAATTGGGGTGATGTTCGGTAACCCTGAAACAACAACCGGAGGAAATGCATTGAAGTTTTATGCATCTGTTCGTTTGGACATTCGCCGCATGGCGCAAATAAAAGATGGTGATGAAGCTGTTGGCAACCGCGTGAAAGTGAAAGTAGTGAAAAACAAAGTGGCGCCACCATTCCGCAGCGCAGAATTTGACATTGTTTTTGGCGAAGGCATTTCTAAAGTGGGCGAAATTGTAGATATGGGCGTTGAGCTTGGAGTCGTTCAAAAAAGCGGAAGCTGGTTCAGCTACGGCACTGATAAATTAGGACAGGGCCGCGACACAGTGAAACAATTGCTGCTCGACAATCCTGAGCTTGCTGCTCAGATTGAAGCGAAAATCCGCGAAAAAATAAAGGAAGCGCAATTAGCAGGTTAGGAATTTTTTTTGACAATAATGGGTTAGTATGTAATAGCCCCCGATTAATTTTGGGGGTTATTTTTTTTATGAAAAGATGCTCGATCGTCGATGATAGATGTTCGGATCTAATTTTGAGATTGCTTACAAAGGACGACCGTCAATCATCGCTCATCAAACAGCTTCTTGCTATACCCTGTAAAATTTCAAATGTTTTGTTCGCTTATCGATGAAAGCTGTTCGGGTTTTATTTTAAGATTGATTGCTAAACACAACCATCTACCATCGGTTATCCATCAACTGTCTTGCATATCCGTAAAATAAAAAAGGGGCGTGAATAGAAATTCAACCCCGGTTTAAAATCCAATATCCTATGAAAAACCGAGGTAAAGATAATTGATGATAATCAATTCTACAATACTATTTTGTACTAATTGAAAATTATTTATTCACGATTAAAATCAGTTCTTTAACAGATGCTCAAGGATGACCTTATTATTTAATCGGTTAGTTGCACGAAGTATATAATCTCCTTTTTCGAGCGAAGAGAGGTTAACTATTTGAACGCCACTTTGTAGTTGCTTGTTCATCAGAACCACGCCTGACGTATTTAATATCTGCAGATCAGAAAAATGCTCAGTTTCTATAATCAATAATTTATCGACCGGGTTTGGATAAAATTTAAAATCAGCCTTACCAGAACTGACCTGCAAAATTTTGGAATAAACAATAAGCCCCACACTATCCATACACTTGATGCGATAATAATTGAACCCGCTTAACGCATTGTTGTCAATAAGTTCATATTGCGTTAATCCATTGGATTTTTTTAAAATGCCGAGCGTTTCAAAATGAGCGGTATCTCTTCCGCGCTCAACAATAAAATAATCATTATTAGTGCTGCTATCAATTGTCCATTGCAATAAAACTTTGTTGATGTCTTTGATACTATAAGTGAAATCAGAAAATAATGGAGGATGCACCTGCTCTATTTGCAGATTTGAAGCAGAATCATTTGCCTGCTGCGCAACTGATGCAAGGCAAAAGAATCCCATGGTTAAGGTAAGCCAGAAGAGTCGTTTCATTAATGTGGTTAGTAAAAAACAGAGAGCCGTATATAAACAAATTTTATGCCGATAAAACGCATTTATCAAAAATTCATTTTTTAAATGATGTTATAGTCTTCTTAAAAAAACTGAATTACCTTTTGCCTGATTTCAATATTTATAAAAAAACAGATATGCATAACCGTAAAATTGGGCCTAGAAAAAGAATTGCTTTAGTTGCTCATGATAATAAAAAAAGCGAATTGATCGAATGGGCCATCTATAATAAAACTGCTTTATCAAAACACAAATTATTTGCAACGGGAACAACCGGAACCATGCTGGAGGAAGCACTGTCACAGCCTATCACAAAATTTTTGAGCGGGCCTTTGGGCGGTGATCAACAAATTGGAGGTCGCATTGCAGAAGGTAAAATTGATGTGCTGATATTTTTTTGGGATCCTATGGAAGCACAGCCACACGATCCAGATATCAAAGCATTGCTTCGTCTCGGTGTTGTATGGAACATACCTTTCGCATGTGATCGCGCAACGGCAGATTTCATCCTAACCTCTCCTTTAATGTATCATGACTATGAAGTGATAGTTCCCGATTATAATCTTTACACGAACAGATATAAAAAATGAAATGCTGCGTTTGATTGGGTAAAAGCTATACCGCCCTTCCCATAAACGGATCTGTTTTCGTTGGCTTGCCTGTTTCTATTCTCCCTGCAAATGTTTGTTGATACAACATATCGCCTTTTATGCGAATTGTAAAATCGTACCAGCCGAAGCTCTTTTGCAAATCTAATTTAACCGTTGAATTTGCATTTGCTGATAATGCGACGACTCGATTAGCTGTTCCGTAAGCATTGTCAATTATCTCGACCATTAATGCCTTTGCACTATCATTGGAAAGCTTCACCATCAGATTACCAGAAAAAGCTTGCGATGTCGAATTGCCTTTTTCATATCCACAGCTTATATCTAATCCCAGATCCTTATCACTGCCTTTGAATTCCCTATAAAAACCATTGGGACCATATACCCTTAAATGATATTGACCATTTTCAAAATCGCTAATGTGCCAAGTATCTTTTAATTCGTCCCCAGCCACAACAGCATAATTCCAATTGCGCACAAGTTCCTGTTGGTAATTACCCGGCGCATATATCTGAAAAGGCGAACCGCTTGCATTCTTTCCAAATGCTTTATCCGCTGCTTTCATATTTATTATAAACGATTGCCTATCGTTGCTCATCTTGCCATGAGCATACAATTCATAAGGCAACGCACAAGCAGAGCGAATGCCCTTTTCTTGTTTGGGTAATAAAGAAGAGTTGTGCGGATGTTGGTTAATCTCCGCAATTTCTTCTGCAGAAAGCTTTTTAAAATTGGATGGCAGATTTTTAAATTTCGCATTATAGATGCTCTCGATAAAAGGATCCTTTTCTACTTTTTTGGGCAATTCAATTTTCTCTCCGTGGTAAGGACGAAAAACTGAACTCAGATTGCCGCACACAGTTCGGCGCCACGCGGTGATATTTGTTTCTTCAATTTTTTTTCCCGTTTTATGTTCTAAAAAATGTTCAAGGAACTGTAATGAAGAAGTGTGATCAAACACCTCCGAATTTACCCAACCGCCGCGACTCCATGGTGATGCAACAACCAATGGCACTCTAAAACCCAATCCAATCGGGCCAATCCGTATACTATCGGGTTCCGATTGTTGTGCTGCGCTCGTAACATAATCGAATGCCGGGTTAATGCTGCTAGATGTGAGCCCATTACTTTTATCAGGGTGTGGCGCCACAAATGGAGGAACATGATCAAAATAGCCATCGTTCTCATCATACGTTAAAACAAAAATTGTCTTCTCCCACACCTCGGGGTTTTTTGTAAGAATGTCCATCACCTCACTCATATACCATGCGCCAAACCATGCAGCACCAGGATGATCTGAAAAATTTTCTGGTGCCACAATCCATGAAACAGTAGGCAGTTGCCCATTTTTTACATCTTCCCTAAATTGATAGAACACATCACCTTTGGGCACTTGCATTTCGCGTTCAACATCACCGTCTTTATATTTTAATGTTGTGAGCTTATGATAATCTGGATCATTTTTGCTTGTTGAAAAAGCTTTATCGTGTAGGTTTTTATCGCGCTGCGATAATTGATCATACTTTTCTTTTGTAAATACTTTCTGATCTTTTTCATTTTGAAGGAGTGCTTTTTTTAGCTCTTCAATTTCGTTTTTTGTTTTTATTGCCTCTTTTGAATTGGCTGTCAGCTTGTTTAAAGCAGCTTCTTGCTTTTCAATTTCTTTTTTTAGTTTGATATTATCGTTCGGCAAATTGTCGATGAATGCTGCTGATAATTTAACCTGATATTGTTTAAGAAATTCCAGATTGTTATCCGTGAAATTTGAAAGCCACGCATCTTCTTCGCCATCAAAACCCACACCAGCACTTATTTCATTTTGATACACCTTCCATGAAACGCCATTATCTTCCAGCCGCTCAGGGTAGGCAGTCCAGGTTAATCTATCATCCTCATATCCTGAATCCTGGTTCCACACATTAGCTAGTGCATCAGCTTCCATTTTAGCTCTGACAGTACCCGTCCAAAAATAATTTCTATTAGGTGTCGTACCAGTTAGACAAGAACAAAAGTTTTGATCGCATATCGTAAAAGCATCGGCAAGCGCATAATAAAAAGGTATGTCTTCCCTGTTATAATAACCCATGGTAAATGGCAGGGCATTAGAATCATGTCTATACGCTTTTGCAATTAGCCATTTGTCGTGCTTTCCATTATTGCGCGCATCTGTCTGATCGCTCCAAGAATGTGCCAACCCACCTATCCACGTAGCTTTTGTATTTTTAATATCGAGACGAAACGGTAGATATGTATCACCGTTATGATTTGTCTGCAACCAAACTTTATTCTTATCCGGCAATTGAATTGCACGCGGATCATTGAAACCCCGCACCCCTTGCAACGAGCCAAAAGCATGATCGAATGATCTGTTTTCCTGCATCAAAAAAACAATATGTTCGGCATCGAGATAAGTGCTGCCAGGAGCAGGATCGATCGCAAGCGCTTTGGCAACAGCCGCAGGTAACACATTCGATAAACCGAGACCGCCAGATAGCAATGAAACCTTCTTTAAAAATTCTCTACGATTATCCATTCAATGAAACTTGAGGCATAAATATAATTGCAAAAAACAAATTAAGCTCAATCTAACTAAACAATGAAATGAATTTTATTACAACCTTATGATATTTACATTAACTTTTAATGACATCAGTTCCAGATTAATTATTTTTTCTTCCAAAATTTTTTGAACCTTCTTTGTTTGTAATTTCAACACTCATCTTATCCTCATTATTTCCATTTTTAAAAACTAATTGAATGAGAAAACTTGCATTTGTAACCGTTCTTTCGTGCTCTTGCTTTTTCAGCAATGCACAAACAAAAACGCTTTCGGGCTGTAGCGAAAGCAGCGCCAAACAACAGTTTGCTGCTGAAGAGAAGTTTGATAGCTATCTGAAAGCTGAGAATGTGGATCATCTTATTAAGGACATGTCTGCAAGGCCACACCACGTCGGCTCGCCGGGCGGAAAAGCGGTTGCTGATTATATCTATAATAAATTTAAAAGCTGGGGCTATGATGTACAGATGGAAACATTTTATGTTCTTTTTCCAACACCAAAATCACGGTTGCTGGAAATGACAGCTCCAACAAAATTCAAAGCCTCATTGATGGAAAAAATTTTGTCGGAAGATGCCACATCAAACCAAACAGCCGAACAACTTCCTCCATACAATTGCTGGTCAGCAGATGGCGATGTTACCAGTGAACTGGTTTTCGTGAACTATGGTTTGCCCGAAGATTATGATTATCTAAATCGGTTAGGCATCGACGTTAAAGGGAAAATTGTTATCGCAAAATATGGTCGTTCATGGCGCGGCATCAAACCAAAAGTGGCTCAGGAACATGGCGCGATTGGATGTATCATCTATTCCGATCCAAAAGATGATGGTTATTATCAGGGTGATGTATATCCAAAAGGCGCTTACAAAAATGACTATGGTGTGCAAAGAGGTTCTGTGATGGATATGCCGATTTATCCCGGCGATCCTTTAACGCCTGGTTATGGTTCAACCAAAGATGCAAAAAGGCTTGATAGAAAAGATGCGACCAATCTTTTAAAAATACCTGTGCTGCCGATCAGCTATCATGATGCGGAACCATTGTTGCGGTCGCTTGAAGGACCTGTTGCTCCTGATGATTGGAGAGGTGCGCTTCCTTTCACTTATCATATCGGACCTGGAAAATCAACCGTTCATTTAAAGCTTGAATTTAATTGGGACACAAAACCAATCAATAATATCATCGCAAAAATGCCCGGCAGCGAAAGACCCGATGAATGGGTGATACGCGGCAACCACCACGATGCATGGGTGAACGGCGCTGGCGATCCAATAAGCGGACAAGCGGCCATGATGGAAGAAGCAAGAGCAATCAGTGAGCTTGCAAAAACAGGATGGAAGCCAAAGCGCACATTGGTTTTTTGCGCATGGGATGGCGAAGAGCCAAGCCTGATGGGATCTACAGAATGGTGCGAGCAACATGCCGAAGAGCTTCAACAAAAAACAGTCGCTTATATCAATTCAGATGGAAATGGAAGGGGGTTTTTTGGAGTTGGCGGCTCGCATGCGCTCGAAGGTTTTATTAATGAAGTTGGCAGAGATGTGAATGATCCCGAAACCGGCATTAGCGTGCTGGATCGTGTAAGACAGGCTGAAATAGTAGGCTCAGCCGGCACAAAAAGAAAAGAATTGATGAACAAGAAAACAATTAGCATTGAAGCACTTGGATCAGGCTCTGATTTTTCTGGTTTTCTTCAGCATCTTGGCATCCCTTCATTCAACCTTGGTTTTGGAGGCGAGGATCCTGGTGGTGAATATCATTCCATTTATGACTCTTATGATGATTATCGCCGCTTTAAGGATCCGACATTTATATACGGTGTAGTGCTTGCGAAAACTGCGGGCCGCACTGCATTGCGATTGGCAGATGCAGAAGCGCTTCCTTTCGATTTTAAATCTTTATATAAAACCTTGAACGGATATGCAAGCGAAGTGATAGCGCTGGCTGATCAAATGCGCGAATCAACTTCGTTGGAGAACCAACTCATAAAAGAAAAATATTACACTAATACTATTGATACGGCTGAAAAATTATTGCCGCCTTCACCAAAAGATGAAGTTCCTTTTCTCAATTTTTCAAGTCTGCAAAATGCCATGAACACGCTTGAAAAATCAACCAATCATTTATCCGATGCACTTGCAAAAGGAAAATTGGATGGCGCAAAACAAGATGAAGTGAACAAGGCTTTATATAGAGCAGAACAAAAGTTATTAACGGAGAATGGTCTCCCGCGTCGTGGCTGGTACAAGCATGCGATTTATGCTCCGGGCTTCTATACCGGTTATGGGGTAAAAACTTTGCCCGGAATTCGCGAAGCCATTGAGCAAAGAAATTGGAAAGAAGCGCAGGATCAAATTGAAATTGATGCAAACGTTATCAAAAATTTTTCTGATTATTTAGATGGCATAACAAAAACAATTCAATAGAATTTTTGTTTCATTAAAGGGCGCAACGTTCATAAAGAAAATGAATGTTGCGCCTTTTTGCTCGAAGCTCATTGCTCTCAGCTCAAAGCTTTAAATTTACTATTCCGAATTTTATCATGCCATTCAAAATCAACTCATCTTACACACCTGCAGGCGATCAACCTGAAGCCATCAAACAGCTTACTGAAGGTATTTTGGATGGC
>CAIYPC010000060.1 GCA_903927975.1 uncultured Bacteroidota bacterium
ACCGCCATAAGGATGAGAGAGATAAATAACCGGCAGATCCATATTCGGAAAAATATCAATCTTCGCTGTCACCACTGCTTTAATGCCAAAGAAAAACAATCCCGCCACAAGAACAAGTATGGTAATTGGTTTTCGTAATGCCGTCTTGATTAATCCCATAATAATATTTTTGTCAGTAGTGAGTTGTGAATTGTGAGTAATCCATGATAGGCAGAGAATTGATGTTAAAGAATTCACCACTCACAGCTGACCACTCACCACTCACTATTTCACTTGCTTCATAAACAAATCAAAATCACCTGATGCAGCCGCCTTTAATAACAATGCCTGCCACACATTAATATAAGCAACACTTCTATCTGTTTCTGCACGATTCAAATTATATAATGCCTGTTGCACATCAACAATATTTGTCAATCCATTTTTATACAAAACTGTTTTTTGTAAATAAGCATCCGTTGCAGCTTGATATTCTATCGGCACTTCTTTAATGCTCTTTATACTGTTTTCAATTTGTTGATCGCTTAATATCAACTGATCTTTCAGTTGTGTGCTTATCAGATCATATTCGTCTTGATAAGCAGCAGTAACAAACCCTTGCGCTTTTACTTGTTGTTTTATTTTTGCAGGGCTGATAATATTCCATGCGATGCCAAGCCCAAAAACATAATTGTATCTACTTGGGTTAATGCCATCAAAATAACTTTTTGAATAATTATCGAGTGCAGGCGTATAGTTGTAATCGAAGCCGGAAGCTTTTCCCTGGAATGTTCCAAACAAATTCAAGCCAGGATTAATGCTTTTCTGCAAATATTTTTCTGCTGATGAACTTTGGTCGATACGGCTTTTATAAAATTCCACTTGCGGATTATTAGAAACCGGAAAAGAAGTGTTGTATGAAGACGGCGTACTTGCAAAATAGTTGCTATCCAAAAATAAAACATCAGGAACAATATTGATCAGTTGGCATAATTGATTGCGTTGTTGCTGTTCATTATTGATCGATTGAATGAGCACAAGTTTCGCTGCGGAAAGATCCGAATTTGCAATGGAAGAATCAACACCGGGATTCAATCCTGATTTCGCTCTTGCAACAACGGTTTGCTGAACATAGTTTGCTCTATCAACATTCGATTGCGCATTTTGTACAAAACGTTGAGCAATTAAAAGATTGAGATATGCACCTGCAATTTTTACACTCTGCACAAATTTTTCCTGCGTAAGATTTGCAGAATCAAGCATCAATTGTTTATTCGCTAAATTAATTTTCGACTGCAATCTTCCGAAAGAAATAAATTCCCAATTGGTATTGATAAGATAGATGGAACCAAAAGCGGAATTCCAGTTTTGATTTGTATAAAGTGGACCAGATGATGATATACCAGAACCGCCACCGAAGGAACCTATTGCGCCATACTGTCCATTAATTGTTCCATAAGCTTGCTGAATAGAAGCCGTAACATCAGGCAGGTATTGGTTTTTAGTGTTCTGCACAAGAGCAGCAGAAGCATTTACATAATTTCTCTTCGCCTGAATGCTCTGATAATTATTTAACCCTGTTCTAACTGCATCGGACAAATTCAGTTGATTAGGTTGAGCACTTGAAATGAATGCTTGTAAAATCAATACAGCTATAAAAAAAATTATTTTCAATAATAAAAATTTCTTCATTGCAATTTGTTTCTGAATAATCTAATCTTGCCACAGGTTTTTATACCCGTGTTTATCTTTGTGATCTGTGGCATCGTTATAATAAATTCTTTAATGCTTTCAATGCATTTTCAATTGGCGAAAGCTCCCGATAGACCTGACATTGCACGGTTGCGCCATCGAACAACAAAAAAATAGTATTGACTAAATCATTTGTTGAAGAAACAGAATTTTTTTTCAATTTCTTCACTTGTTCAATAAAAAACTGGCGTTGTTTTTCTTTATTTAAAATGGCTTGCTTATTAATTTTTTCACTCCGCTGCGGCATTTCAGCAATAATGCGAATATAGCTGCAACCGCTGAACTCATTTTCCAGCATGTATTCTGCTCGGCATTCAAAACATTTGATGATGGATTCTTTTGGATCTGTTACACCTACCAAAAAAATTGTGAGCATTGCGGACCATTTTTCATATCTGCGGTTCAGGTATGCAACACATAAATCTTCTTTGGAAGGAAAATGATAATACAAACTTGCTTTCGCAACACCAGCTTCTTCAATAATTTGATTAATGCCAGTGAGATTATATCCTTGTTTGTAAAACAATCTGTCCGCAGTTGAAACAATTTGTTCGCGCACTGATGTTACTGCCGTAATCATTTCGCGAAAGTAAAACAGTCAGACAAGTTGGTCTGAATTGTTTTGGATGAATGGCAATATTTATTTTTAACTGAATCAAAATCGGTAAACAGGATTTTACAGGCGTATAATACCAACACAATTACTCATTATAACAAACCCATAAACGGTCATGCATTCATCGCTTGCTAAATAAGCGATGCTGTTCACAACAATATCTTTAAATTTATCTCATTTTAAAAGCTGGTGAAGAAAAGCAAAACTCCATAAAATGAATAAATGTCTAATTAATTTTTTAGCGATTGGCTTCATTGTAATTATTTTTTCTCATTGCAATGGCACAAAAGATCAGAATCATCAATTAACAGAAAAAGAAAAAAGCGAAGGGTGGATAGCTTTGTTTGATGGAGAAACCACTAATGGCTGGCATCTCTATAACAATGGAAAAATTGATTCGCAGTGGATCGCAAAAAACGGCGAACTGTATTGCAACACAAATTTCCATTTGGAACATCAGGATATTATTTCAGATAGCGAGTTTGAAAATTTTGATCTGTATTTTGAATGGAAGATATCGCCCGGTGGCAACAGTGGCGTGTTTATGAATGTAGTTGAAAGAAAAGATTTAGCAACTGCGTGGACGACCGGACCAGAGTATCAATTGCTCGAAGTTACCAATCCCGATTATGCAACAGCAAACAAACGTTCAGGTTGTCTATTTGGTTTTGCCCCTCTGATAAACGCTGTAGATCCAAAACCTGCCGGAGAATGGAATCAATCGAGGATCAAACAGCAAAATGGCAACGCTGAACTTTATTTGAATGGGACATTGACTGCGCAACAGGATTTTAAATTAGCAGCATGGCCCGATATGATCAGCAAAACCAATTTTGTTCACTACCCTGAATACGGTAAATACACAAAAGGGCATATCGGTTTGCAGTATTGGTTAAAAGGCATCTCTTTCAGGAATATAAAAATAAAACAGCTTTAGCGGTAGGCTAAAGAAGTGGCAATACCATTTTTCCAATATTTAAAATCTAATTAGTTTGTTCTGATGTTGTTTGTATTTCTAACGTACATGCCTATTCGAAATAATAACAGCAGAGAGATTATTATTTTTTACTAATCCGATAAACATCCCCATCGTCCGTGATGGCATATAGCATGTTATTCAAGTAAGTGATATCGCGGAAACGATTATTGATGTTAACGAGCAACCTCTCTTCGCCTACCACTTTATTGTTTTTAATAACAATCCTATCAATATGCATACCGCTCAGCGCCGCAAGAAATAAATTATTTTTCCATTCCGGTATGGCATTTCCTTTATAAAAACAAATGCCACTTGGTGATATCACAGGATCCCAATAATAAACGGGCTGCTCCATGCCTGCTTTTTGTTGAATGGAATCACCGATTTTTTCTCCGCTATATTCTATCCCGTATGTAATAACAGGCCATCCATAATTCTTGCCGGGGTGAATGATATTTAATTCATCACCACCACGCGGACCGAATTCAACTTCCCACAAGTCACCAGTTTCGGGATTAATGTCAAGCCCTTGTTCGTTGCGATGACCATAGCTGTATATTTCAGGCATGGCGCCGGCTTTAGTAAGAAATGGATTACCAGGTGCAGCTTTGCCATCCTTTGTTATTTTGAATATTTTTCCAAGATGCGATTCCAGTTTTTGAGCCTGGGCCCTCCCTTCAAGAATAGATCTTTCACCCGCGCTAACAAAAAGATTTCCATCTTTATCAAACAGAAGGCGTGAGCCAAAATGCAGTCCGCTTTTTAACGCAGGGGTTGCTCTGAAAATTACCGTGGGATTTTCAACTTTTCCTTCAGCTTCATTCAATTTTCCCTTAGCAACTGCTGTTAAATTACCGGGAGGATAGCTTTCCGAAAATGTCCAATAGATCATTTTATTACTGGCGAAATTAGGGTCGAAGGCGATGTCGAGCAAACCACCCTGCCCTTCAAACACAACCGGAGGGAATCCTGTAATTTTTTTAATCAGTTTACCATTAGTATCATGAATTTCTGCATATCCTGATTTTATTGTCACCATTAATCTTCCATCCGGCATACCAACGATAGCAAAGGGCGGCCCTAATTTTTCAGCTATTTTTTCAACATTGTAAGGTGTTGACGTTTTTACTTTGTCAATTCTTGTTTCCCCCTTGAACGCGGGTTTATAATTGCTGTTCGGCACTTTTGTTTCAACCGATGTGTCGCTGTTATTACTGTTAGCTGCAAAAGAATATTTATCGTTAGCATGGCTGCTAAAAAATACAAACATCAAAGTGCAGGATAGAAAGAAAATATTCTTTGTATACATAAGTCATTACTTAGCTTGAAAAATTACGATAAAATATTTGTTGTCCATCATAAGGTTCATGTTTAAAGCAGTTTGAGGAAACATAAATAAAATCAGGTATGCTTAGCCGCTAACTAACTACAGCTATAAGAATTCATAGCCAATATCCCTTCGGTAATAGATGCCATCGTAGTCTATTTGCTCAAGAACATCTCTCGATTTTTCAACGGCTTCGTAAACAGTTTCCGAAAAAGATGTAACGCAAAGCACACGTCCACCGTTTGTAATAATCTTTCCATTCTCTTCTTTAGTTCCTGAATGAAAAACCAAACTGTCTTTGGAATGTTTTATATTAAGCCCTGTAATGGTATGGCCTTTTTCATACGCTAATGGATAACCGAAACTTACTGCGACAATTGTTATTGCTATGCGCTCATCAACTTTAATTTTCACAGTGTCCAATTCTTGATTGCAAGTGCTCACAAACAATCCCACTAAATCATTTTCCAATCTTGGTATTATCACTTCTGTTTCAGGATCGCCAAGCCTGCAATTGTATTCGATCACATAAGGTTCATCATTCACTTTTATAACACCAATAAAAACAAATCCTTTGTAATCAATTTTATCTTTGTGCAAACCGTTAATGGTTGGCTTAATGATCTGCTCTTCTATTTTGCTCATGAAAGAAGGAGTTGCAAAAGGCACTGGGCTCACAGCGCCCATGCCACCTGTGTTTGCGCCTTTGTCGCCTTCTTCAATGCGTTTATAATCTTTTGCTTCGGGAAGTATTATATAATTTTTTCCATCTGTAAGAACAAACACGCTCACTTCAATCCCATCCAAAAATTCTTCTACCACCACTTTTTTGCTGGCATCCCCAAATTTCGCCTGCTGTATCATCAATTCAAACTCAGCAATCGCTTCAACATGGTTCTGACAGATCACAACACCTTTTCCCCCAGCAAGACCATCAGCTTTTAAAACAATGGGCAATTCATGCTGTTTCAAAAACGCTACACCTTCTTCATAATTATCAACGGTAAATTCTTTGTAACCAGCAGTGGGAATATTATGCTTTTTCATGAAAGCTTTAGCGAATGCTTTGCTTCCTTCTAACTGTGCGCCTTCCTTTGAAGGGCCGATGAAAAAAATTTTTTCCAACGAAGGCTTTGATTTGAAGTAATCGCATAAGCCTTTCACTAGTGGCTCTTCAGGGCCAACCACCAGCATTTCAATTTTCTTTTCTTCACAAAATTTTCCGATCGCATCGAAGTCTGTGATATCAAGATCCACATTAATGCCGCATTGAGAAGTGCCGGCATTTCCCGGAGCAATATAGAGAGGGTTTGTCCAAACACTTTGATTCAATTTCCATGCAAGTGCATGTTCTCTACCACCTGAGCCTAACAACAAGATATTCATAAGCAACTATTCAAACGGCGAAATTCCATATTCGTAATCATATACTGAAATGAATTTTATAAATGGTAATAAAAGGGTGTTTATGCTTTTTCATTTTAATTTATTCAGTACTTTACGTAATTGTTTTAAAAATTATTCAATACATAATTATTAACCATGACTGAGCAGCTTGTTAAGAAAGGCCATCCAAAAGGTTTGTACATTCTGTTTGCTACAGAAATGTGGGAGCGTTTTAATTTTTATGGCATGAGGGCAATACTTATTCTCTTCATGACCAAAGCGCTTCTGTTCAATCATGCTTTTGCATCTAATTTATACGGCAGCTATTTGAGCCTTGTTTATCTAACACCATTATTAGGCGGCTATATTGCTGATCGTTATTGGGGCAACAGAAGATCAATTATTGTTGGCGGCATTGTGATGGCATTGGGAGAGCTCATACTTTTTTTCTGCGGAACTTTTTATCAATCGGCGCCACAGCTCTCAACTTTCCTATTCTTCACAGGTCTTGGTTTTATGATAACCGGTAATGGTTTTTTTAAACCAAACATATCGTCGCTCGTAGGGCAACTTTATCCTGCCAATGATCATCGCAAAGATGCTGCATATACTATTTTTTACATGGGTATAAATGTTGGCGGCGCAATCGGTCCATTTGTTTGCGGTCTTTTCGGCGACACTGGCAACCCCGCTGATTTTAGGTGGGCTTTTTTATGTGGGGGAATTGGGATGTGCATCAGCGTGATTGTACAAAAAATGTTTCAGCATAAATATGTCACCGATCCAAATAATAATATTTTAGGCCTTGTTCCCAAAAATAGCCCTAAAGCATTTAGCTCGCCCGTTATTATCATTGCATCGCTTGCTGCACTCGTTGCTATTATGGTTGGCCTTTATTATTTGGATGCCAAGTTCAACTATCTCTTTTATTTGCTAACGGCATGCATTGTGATCATCCCAACAATTATTTTTCTTGATAAATCACTCACTGCCATTGAAAAGAAAAAAGTGATGGTGATTTTTGTTGTTTGTTTTTTTGTGATCTTTTTCTGGGGCGCTTTTGAGCAGGCTGGTGCATCGCTCACTTTTTTTGCAGATGAACAAACAGATAGGCATCTCGGTTTAAAAATACCTGTTTGGTCAATTGCAGTAACATCCTCTCTTCTTCTTTATTGTATATTCACACTTTTCAAAAAAGCATCTAAAAATTTAGCTTCTGAATTTGATAAACAATTGCGTTTTACAGTTTATGGCCTTTTATCAATTTTTGCAGCA
>CAIYPC010000061.1 GCA_903927975.1 uncultured Bacteroidota bacterium
ACTGAATCGGTTGATCGCTATCCAATTGACAAAGCCTGGGGGTAGCGTGAACCGCACGCTCTTAGTGAGAAGCGTTGAAGGATATGCAAAACTTAAAATCAAAGCTTCAAAGAAGTTATATTCAAATGTTGTATATGGTCTATATCTTTTAGGTTCAAATAATATTTACAAAACACTGGATGCTTATTTTGTATATAAATGTGAAAAAAAATGGACTTTTTCGCTTTCTATGCACAACCTGTTAAATAATAAAATACTTGTTCAAAAAAGTATTTCACCAAACAGTCTTAATGAGTATTCATTTCAGTTAGTACAGAGATATGTGTTAGGACAAGTTGGATTTAGTTTTTAAATGTCAAGGGCAATCGTTAGAGGCTGAATTTTATTCATGAATTAAGATTTGTTTGAAGAAAATAAAATCTCACATTATATTGTTAACCTTCAGCGACATTAATTATGATAACAAACTTATAATTTTATGAAAACAACAAAAATTATCATCATCTCAATCATTTTGCTCATGGTAATCATTTTTGCCTTGAATTTCCAAGATCTTATTCAAGGTTTTAAAGACGGATGGAACAGTAAATATTGATTAAAATTGAAGTGTATGGCTAAAATTTATGGCAAGGAAATATTTGATGATTGCAGTAATTACAAAGCATATTTAATATTTGAATAAAACAAGAAATATTTAAAACATCACCTCCGCCGGATTCCAAAAAAGTTTTTCAAAATCAACCACCTTATCATTTTCTACTTTCACGCCTTCTTTTTCTAATAACTGCTGCATTTTTTCTGGTGGGGAGAAATGGTGCCTGCCTGTTAGCATGCCGCTTCTATTCACCACTCTATGCGCAGGAATTTTGGGTTTTGTATTGCCTGCTCCATTCATTGCCCAGCCAACCATTCGGGCTGAAAGTTTTGTGCCAAGGCAAACAGCTATTGCGCCATAAGACGTGACGCGGCCCTTCGGTATTTGCCTTGCCACCTGAAAAACCAAATCAAAAAAGTTTTCATCTTTTTTGCCAGATGGTCTAATTGCTTTGAGTTTTTCTTTTTTAGACATGCAAAACCTTTCTTAAATATTGTGTAAGAAAAAATTAATTCTCATTCCTTCCACCTTTCATCTTCTTTAACATCTCGCTTCGTTTCGGCTCCGGAACATTTTCATAATCATAAGGACAATGCCTGCATTCGTTGCCACAGCAAAACCCTTTATCTAGATGATACTTTTCTGTGAGCACAATATATCCATCTTCATTATAATAAAAATCAACCCCTTCAACTAATTGCTGTTTCATCTTCTTTCACTCTTTTGTGTAAAATATCATCCAGCTCGGGCAATGGATGTTCCGGCAACGAAAAACAGATATAATGGATGCGCTTGCTTTGTGCAATATCAAGGCTTTCATAATAGGTTTTTATTTTCAGCACTTCTTTTATTTTCGGTTGTTCATAAACGTTATTAATGCTTTCATGCAATGTCAATCCATACATTTCAATCACCATTAAAGTGAACGCAAACAAATTCGGGGAATCGGTTTTTAAATGTATCAATCCATTTGGTGGAAGTATCTGCTGATATAAACGGAGAAACGCGGGATGCGTTAATCTTTTTTTTGCCTTTGATTTCCGGAGCTGCGGATCGGGAAATGTGATCCATATTTCTTTTGCTTCGCCCTTTTCAAAGTAATTATTGATCTTGTCAATTTGTGTTCGTAGAAATGCAGCGTTCGAAATATTTTCTTCTATACATTTTTTTGCGCCCACATAAATACGGTTGCCTTTCAGGTCAACCCCAATAAAATTTTTTTGCGGAAACATTTTTGCAAGCTGAACTGTGTATTCTCCTTTGCCGCAAGCTAATTCCAGATAAACAGGATTATCATTTTTAAAATATCCCTTCCACTTGCCAGGCATGTTTTCTGGGTATTGCAAAACATTGGAAAAAGAGTTGATTGCCTCAAACCGTTCTAGCTTTTTTTGCGCCATGGCGGCAAAAATAAAATGAATAAAGGATAATTGAGAAAGCAATCATAGCAATTGCAATAAGTAGGGGCTCGTATATTATGAAGCTGATTCCAGAAACAAAAACCACTCCTACTAGATGGAGTGACAGGAATTCTTCCCAATCCATTTTTTCCTATATAAGATAATATTATTCCTGAAAAGGGAATAATTCTTAAATATACATTTCGTAATCATTTGTAAATCAACATTTTAAATTATGGCATTCTGATTGAAATGAATATGTCGTCCGAATCTTATAAGCCTTTTCCTAAGATAAAACAATTTAAAATTATCAACCCAATGAAAAGGCTCTCTACAAAAACCCTCAGCAATTTATTCAAAGCAGTAATTTTTTCTGCTGCTTTTATCTTCAGTACACATCTTAGCAGCGCTCAGATATGTTCAAGTTCTAACCCTGTCATTTATTCTTTGTCGAATGCAGGAGGAATCTATCCGATTACAGTTAGCAATGCTTCGGTAGGCTCTGTTGTTAACAGCACATCTTACGGAAGCAGCACTTCTGCAAACTCAATAGGATATAATACAGTGAACGGTCTCTTTTATTATTTTCAGGTTGCTATTTCAGGCACTAAGCAATTCGTGTCATATAACCCGGTAACGAATGCTTATACAACACTTGCTTCAAGCCCAATAAGTGCTACCGTGAACAGAGGTTGTGTCAATTTCAACGGAACCGGTTACTATTGCCTTGATGTAAATGGTAATTTGTACTACTACAGTATTGCATCTAATACATGGACTTCAATCTGTTCAACTTTTAAAGATCAATATGGCAATAATGTAACCTCAATCTTTTCTTCTGAAAGCAGCGGGGATATGGCAATCGACGGGTCTGGCAATATGTGGATTGTTTCTTCAAACTCTTCTAAATATGGACTTTATGAATTGTTTGCCGCTCTGCCAACTACAAGCGTTGCAAGCATTACCGTTAAGCAATTAATTGACCCTACAACATCAACGCCAGCAGGTGCAGGTTTTGTAGGGATAGCTTTTGACCCTTCTGGAAATATGTACATGGCAACTACAACTGATTTATATCTCTTAAATAATGTGCTTACATTAAATCATCTCGGCACTTTCAGTGTGGCAGGTGTTTGTGGTGACCTTACATCA
>CAIYPC010000062.1 GCA_903927975.1 uncultured Bacteroidota bacterium
AGGATAGCACTAAATAAAAGGTTCTTTTTGCTTGCCATAAGTGAAGTTTATGTGAATGAATCATTTAACCGTTCCAGAATAATGTGCAAAAATAGAAATTGATGTTAAAAAACCAAATTTATTTAAGTCCACAACCCAAATAAAGTTGTGGATTGACCTAAAACAGACAAGTAAAAGATAAAATTAGATACTTTAACGGCAAATATCTGCAAATTAGTAATTTGCCGTTCGGTTTATAAGAAATGAAGATATCACAATCTATACTAAAAGAAGAATTAATTGTTTTTGAAAGGGAATTCAAGGAAGCAGTTAAAAGCCAGGTGCCGTTGCTTGATCGCATAATGCGCTTTATAGTCAATCGCAAAGGGAAGCAACTTAGGCCTATGTTTGTCCTTTTGTCAGCCAAATTGTGCGGGCAGATTAACGAATCCACCTATCGGGCCGCCTCCTTGGTTGAGCTGCTGCATACTGCCAGCCTTGTACATGATGATGTTGTGGACGAGTCGTTTGAAAGAAGAGGTTTTTTTTCAACTTATGCATTATGGAAGACTAAGATATCAGTACTTGTCGGGGATTATCTCTTTGCAAAGGGGATGCTTCTTTCCTTGGATCACAATGATTTCAGGATTCTTCAAATACTTTCGGATGCAGTTCGGCAAATGAGCGAGGGCGAACTTTCCCAGATGGAAAAATCAAGGTCATTGAACCTTGATGAAAATACTTATTTTGATATAATCAGATATAAAACAGCATCATTGCTGGCATCTGCATGTGCTGCTGGCGCTTTTTCCACATGTCATGATGAAAAATTGACGGAAAGGCTTCGAATGTTCGGCGAAAAAACGGGTATAGCATTTCAAATCAAGGACGATTTGTTTGATTACGGTAGCGAATCTATTGGTAAGCCAACTGGAAATGATATAAAGGAAAAGAAAATTACATTGCCTCTAATATATACCATTAACAATGCAGATAAATCCCTACGGAAAGAATTGATTTATATTTTAAAGAATCAAAACAAGAATCCTGAAAAGGTTCAATATGTGATAAAAAAAGTAATTGAAGCGGGTGGCATTGAATATGCAACAAAAATGATGAACAATTATAAAGACGAAGCACTTGCTATTTTAAATGAATTTGAAGAATGTGATGCGAAGAAAGGTCTTGAAGAATTAGTAAGTTTTACAACGGGAAGAAAGTATTAGAAAGATCAAACAACAACCTTAAATCTATGCAAAAAAGATGGAACCTTTTAGAATGCGATGAAAGCAATCTATCCGCATTACAAGAATCTCTCAAAATTAATCCTGCCATAAATAAAATATTAGTGGAGCGTGGCATAGAAACCTATAATCAAGCTAAACTATTCTTTCGCCCCCAATTAAACGAGCTGCATGATCCATGGCTGATGAAGGATATGAAAAAAGCCGTAAATCGCATCCTGTTAGCTTTTGAAAATCATGAAAAGATATTAGTATTTGGTGATTATGATGTGGACGGAACTACGTCCGTTGCTTGTATGTTTAGCTTTCTTAAGAAAAATTACTTGCCCGAACTGCTCGATTTTTACATTCCCCATCGCTATCGTGAAGGCTATGGCGTTTCAAAAATGGGGATTGATTTCGCCAATGAGAATGGTTTCAGCCTGATCATTTCATTAGACTGCGGAATTAAATCAGCAGACCTTATCGGTTATGCAAAGACGTTAGGGATTGATTTTATAGTTTGCGATCATCATTTGCCTGATGAGATATTGCCACCTGCAGTTGCAATTCTCAACCCAAAGCAAAAAGATTGCAATTATCCTTACAAAGAATTATGTGGCTGCGGAGTTGGGTTTAAATTAATAACCGCTTTATCAAACAAGATAGGCATTGACGTTAGCGAAGCATTTGAATATCTGGATTTGGTCGCGACGGCTATTGCCGCTGATATTGTTCCGTTGACCGGAGAAAATCGTACAATCGCATATTATGGTTTGAAAAAAGCAAATGAAAACCCAAACAATGGTATAAAAGCCCTATCACATTTAAGTGGTTTGAAAAAAGAGCTGCATATAACCAATCTGGTTTTCATGATCGCGCCACGTGTGAATGCCGCCGGGAGAATGGACGATGCGAGAAAAGCTGTTCAAATGTTTATTGCGGAAACTTATGAAGAAACTTTGAGCTTTGCTGAAATGCTGCATTCAGACAATACCGATCGCAAAGAAGCAGACAGCAATATTACCGAAGAGGCATTGGCGATGATCGATAATGATGAAATATTAATAAATAGAAAAACAACTGTTGTCTTTCAACCGCATTGGCATAAAGGAGTTGTTGGTATTGTTGCATCGAGGCTCATTGAGAAATATTATCGCCCAACTGTGGTGCTCACAAAAAGCGGCGAGGTACTAGCAGGCAGTGCAAGAAGCGTGAGAGGATTTAATTTATATGAAGCGATTCACGCATGCCGTGAAAACTTATTAGGATATGGAGGGCATTTTGCAGCAGCAGGAATGACGCTGCTACCAGAACAATTTGAAGCATTCAGTTCGAAGTTTGATGAAGTTGTATCAGCAACTATCGATCCGCTTTTATTGATCCCCGAAATAATAATAGATGCTGAAATAAAATTCAAAGATATCAATTCTACATTTTATAGCATCCTTTGCCAAATGGAACCTTATGGACCGGAAAATATGCGCCCTGTTTTTATTGCAAAAAATATAAGCGATACCGGCTATTCAAAAATTGTGAAAGACATACATATTCGATTTTCGCTGAAGCAGGATAATATTGTGATCACCGGGATTGGTTTTAATATGTCTGACAAATTCCATTTGATTGAAGCAAAAAAACCGCTTGATATTGTTTTCACTTTAGACGAGAACGAATGGAATGAGCAAAAAAATATTCAGCTTAAAATAATTGACCTGAGGTTATCAGAATGATGGGATGCTAAATTTATATTAAAAGCCAGAC
>CAIYPC010000063.1 GCA_903927975.1 uncultured Bacteroidota bacterium
CGATGCCACAAGAGAAATGAACAATAATAAATTTTTCATGATAAAATAAAGGTAAAAGAAAAAGCGTCACGCAGCGCCACGATGCAGTAAAGAAATACTTGTAGAAGAATAGAAAGCTTTTAGGGTTCAAAATAATATTCTGTCAGTCAATAATGCGTCAAGGTTTGATTTTTCGAAAATCTCTGTTGCCCTCTGTTATCTCTGCGGTCCTCTGTGTCCCAATCTTTCAGGTTGTAATTATAAAATTCACTACTTTCACGCGTTTTTGAAATCGTAGAAGTGTGAAACAGACATGTTATTTTAAAGAACATGTTGTTCAATGAACTGTGAGCGATAAATACCTAAACAATGAAAGCAATCATTCCCGTTGCAGGAGCAGGCACCAAGCTTAGACCGCATACATATACTCAGCCAAAAGCTTTAATACCATTGGCAGGAAAAACGATCCTCAGTATTATTGTTGATCAGTTATCCGAAGCAGGTATTAATGAATTTATTTTTATTGTTGGCTATCTCGGCGAAAAAATTCAGGATTATGTAAAGGAAAAATATCCTCATCTCACGGCTCATTTTGTTTATCAGAATGAGCGGCAGGGTATCGGTCATGCTATTTTGCTCACCAAGGATATTGTGGGCGATGATGAAATTTTTATAGTTCTTGGTGATACTATTTGTGAGTATGATCTTCCTTCCGTGCTAAGCATGGAAAATTCAGTGCTTGGCGTGAAGCGTGTTGATGACCCGAGAGATTTTGGGGTTGCAGAAATTGATGAACATGGTCTCATTACAAGAGTGGTCGAGAAGCCGCAGATACCGAAATCCAATCTAGCGCTTGTAGGTATTTATCGAATCAAAGAAACGAGGTTTCTTTTCAGTTGTCTTGCCAGCAATATCAATAATCAATTAACGAGCTATGGGGAATATAGCCTCACCGATGCGATCGAATGCATGATCAATAATGGAGCAAAATTCCATTCTTTTAAAGTGCAGAACTGGTTCGATTGCGGAAAGAAAGAAACACTTCTTGATTCCAATGCAAAGCTGTTGAAAAAATTTGGCAGCGCCATTTCGCCTGAACATCAGTTTGAAAATACAATCATCATCGAACCGGTGAGCATCGCATCTGGTTGTGATATAAAAAATTCCATCATCGGTCCCAATGTTGCTATTGGCGAAAAAACAAACGTAAATTATTCCATCGTACAAGATTCTATTATCGGCTCGTTCGCAAACCTGAACGATATCGTTCTCACACATTCACTCATCGGCAGCGACACGGAAGTGAAAGGCGAAAGCAGAAGCCTGAACATCGGGGATAATACAGAGATTGATTTAGGGGAAAGTTGATATTAGTTTCCAGTTTGTAGTTTTCAGTTTCCAGTTGCTTATTAGCTTCTATCTTCATTTAGTTTTTATTTTTTCTTTTTTGGGGAGACGAGCATTTGTTCTTTCTTCATCATTCTTGCGTCGCACACTTGTACGGTAGGGATTCTATTGGGCTTTAGGTTCATAAAATGCAATATTCGGTTGAGTTAAATTGCGATTTTTTTACTTCGGTTATGCGTTACTGTTTGGAAAGTCGAAAGCTTAATGGTATTTAAACTTTAAAGGTTTTGCTGAGATATTTATTTTTTCATACATCTTAAAATTTTCAAGGTTTTTGCAAAAGCATTAAGCAATTGCGCATAGCTAATGTCTCGCATCCAGCAGCTTCATTATCATTTATAAATTATCCATTCTTCGCTTCGTATCTTTATCCATCCTAATTCAACCCATCAATGCCTGCTTTTTCCAATCGAATCACACAATTATTCAACATCGATTATCCTATCATTCAGGCTGGAATGGTGTGGGCAAGCGGCTGGCGCTTAGCCAGTGCAGTTAGCAACGCGGGCGGATTGGGTTTGATAGGCAGCGGAAGCATGAATCCGGATGTCTTGAGAGAGCATATCCGCAAATGTAAAACTGCCACCTCAAAACCATTCGGAGTAAACCTGCCCTTGTTGTATTCGCAAATTGACAAACAGGTTCAGATAATAATAGAAGAAGGCGTGAAAATTATTTTTTCGTCTGCCGGTAACCCAGCCACATGGACGAGCGTCTTAAAAGAAAAGGGAATATCTGTTGTACATGTTGTGAGCAGCAGTAAATTTGCAAAGAAAGCGGAAGATGCGGGCTGCGATGCGGTTGTGGCGGAAGGCTTTGAAGCGGGCGGGCATAATGGTAGAGAGGAAACAACGACTTTTGTGCTGGTGCCTGCAGTTTGCGAGGCAGTGAAAATTCCGGTGATTGCCGCTGGTGGCATTGCGACAGGAAAACAGATGCTGGCTTCAATGGTGCTCGGCGCTGAAGGAGTTCAAATGGGCAGTAGATTTGTGGCAAGTGAAGAAGCATCATCGCATATTAATTTTAAGCAAAAAGTGGTAGAGGCAAAAGAAGGCGATACGCAACTGATGATGAAAAAATTAACGCCGGTGAGATTGTTGAAGAATGATTTTTTTAATGAAGTTCAAAATGCAGAACAGCGCGGTGCCTCGGTTGATGAAATGAAAGAATTGCTTGGAAGAGGACGTGCAAAACGTGGCATGTTTGAAGGGTCGCTTGAAGATGGTGAATTGGAAATCGGACAAACAAGCATTTTGATTAAAGATATTCTTCCTGCTGCGCAGATTGTAAAAAATGTATGGCAGGAATTTAATGAAGCACTATCAAACCAATTGTTACAAGCCTAAAACTGACGTAATGAAAAATTTAAAACCGCTTTTACTTCTGGTGCTCTTGTTTGCATTTGTTGCTATTGCAAAAGCCAATACAGGCAAGGCTGATGCACCTTTACAAGGTTATGTAACAGATGCTGTGACCAAAAAACCTGTGAGCGGTGTTATTGTTTCAGTAACAGCTCTCGGCAAAATTGGTACAACAGAAGCGACGACCGATGCTGATGGATATTTTAGTTTTTATCAATTGCCTGCTCAACAAGTGAACCTTCAATTTGAAAAAAAAGGTTACCAAAATCACAAACGCACCAATGTTGTTTTGAAAGAAAAGACCTCCATTAAATTAGTTGTAGAATTTATTCCTGAAAGCAAAACTGAAGAATCCGACGAAGGGGAATATCCCATATTGCGGATATTGCAGTTTAGCTAGTGGTGAATGGTCAATGGCGAATAGTGAATATTTCTACATTCTCTATTCATGGCTGTGAGATTCTATCTTTGATACAATAAAAGATAGCTCACATGCAAAAAATTTTTACAATTCTTCTGGCATCAATATTCTTTTTTCAAATTTCTATCGCGCAAAAAACAAATCAACTAGCGCATCTTTCGTTAAGAAATTTCCTGAAAGAATTTTACGATGTTTCTTCTCTGCCAGTTTATAATCCCAACACCTATTCTGCAGAAGTTTCTACTTACGATAGAACAGGTTCAAACAATGATGGCTTTGAAGGAACTTATTCTTTTATAAGAAGAAACGCCGATAGCTCACTCGTTATTTTTGATGTGAAAGGCACTGGCGTTGTTAATAGAATTTGGACACCAACGCCAACTAACGATAGCCTTGATTTTTATATTGATGACAGCTCAAAAATTTCTTTCAGCATTTGTTATCGTGATTTATTTTCTGGGAAAGTATATCCATTTGTGTCGCCACTTTGCGCCAATCAGCTTGGTGGATATTATTGTTATCTCCCAATCCCATTCAGCAAATCTTGCAAAATTATTTTTCGTGGAAAGCAAGAAAGGTTCCATCAGATTGGTTATCGTTTATATCCCGCAGGAACTAAAATTGACAAATTTGTTTTGCCGCTTAATAAAGAAGAGCAACTAGATTTAGCAATAATAAAATCCAAATGGGAAAAACCATCTTTATCAATAAAAGATATTTATGAAGATGGTATAGATATTTCTACATTAAATAAAAACATCGAATTGCATTCAGGTGAAACCGTCACTGTTTTTGAAGCAAAACAAGCTGGAAGAATTTTGGGCTTTGATTTTTTTTCGGATGATAATCTTACAAAAATTGCAAAGGATATTGATTTGAAAATTACATGGGACGATGAAAATTTTCCGGCGATATATTGTCCGCTTGCAGATTATTTTGGTTATGCTTTTGGGAAACCCTCAATGAAAAGTTTGCTTATCGGTTCTGATGCAGGGAAAAATTATTCTTACTTCCCAATGCCATTCGATAAATCGGCAAAGATTGAATTGATATTTCGCGATAATAAAAATGAAACAAAAAAATCTGCAATCAATTTTCAATGCAATGTTTATGTCAATAATAAAAAGAGAGACACAGAAAAAGAAGGAAAGTTTTATGCTTATTGGAAAAGAAATAATCCAGTGCCGCTTCATGAGTCTCACGTAATGCTCGATGTGAAAGGGAAAGGACATTTTGTTGGCACCGCGCTTCATGCGCAAGGATTGAAATCAGGAATGACAAGTTTTTTTGAAGGCGATGATTCAACAGTTGTTGATGGCGAATTAAGAATGCATGGAACTGGCTCAGAAGATTTTTTTAATGGCGGTTGGTACGCATTGCTGGATCGTTGGGATGGTGCTATGAGCTTACCTCTTTCCGGAGCGCTTGAATATTCACTTCCATTATGCCGAACAGGCGGCTATCGTTTTTTTATCGGCGATAAAATTTCATTTGAAAAAAAATTCTTTCAATCTATTGAGCATGGACCTGAGCATAATTTGGTTCCTGCAGATTATACTTCGGTGAGCTATTATTATTGCAGCATGCCGAATGAACAAACAATACTTCCTTCTGCTGAAAATACAAAACTGCATGTTGCCGATACATTGGTTCTCTATCCTCAACTAATGAACGCAGCTTTTGATGGCGATGTAAACATAGAAACAAAATGGGCTTTTCCTACAGGCGGACTTTCTGTTTATTATACCGTGAAAGAAAATACCCTAATCAGGGTTTCATTGAGTGAGATTCCCTTAGGCAATTATCGCATGTATCTCGATTATGTAAAGTCTCCCAAAGCTTCTCAATTTTCTGTTTGGCAAAGGCAAACACAATTGACAAACTGGATCGACGGAAATCAAAACTCAGAGCAGCGAATAGAAATGCAGAACATTTCAGATTTAATAATAACTCCAATTAATAATACCATTTCATTTCACTTTAAGCCAAATGAA
>CAIYPC010000064.1 GCA_903927975.1 uncultured Bacteroidota bacterium
AACCTTTAAGTCTATCTCCAATTTTGAATTATTTCTTTGATGTATACCATGAGATAAGATAGGTAGCTCTTCCATTTTTAGTACTCCTATTGATAATTTAAACGACGTCCATTTACTTGTAGTGTAAGAAATGTAAAAAATATAGCAATATTTATTTTATGACTTTTCAGTTTTATCAGTAACGGTATGAACAAAATTTTCGAGTGTTTTATTTTTTACAGATTTAGATTCAATAGAAAATCTTGTGTAAGCAAATTCAGGGACTAAGCTTTTAATTAAAAGATAAATTTCTTCTTCATTGTGTACATGACAAGCTTTTTCTAATAAGTTTATGGTTTGTAATAACTCATGCCAATTAACCACTCGAAAATTTGCTTTAAACAGTTTCTCATGTCCAGTAGAAACTAATTTTTCTGACTCATGAAATAACTCTTCAAATAATTTTTCACCTGGGCGTAATCCAGTATACTTTATTTCGATCTCATCATTTAATTTGCGTCCTGCCAGTCTTACCATTTGTTCTGCTAAATAACGGATTTTGATTGGTTCTCCCATATTTAGTACAAAAACTTCCCCGCCTTGCCCGGTAATCATGGCTTGAAAAATAAGCTGGCATGCCTCAGAAATTGTCATAAAGTATCGTTCAATATCAAAATGAGTCACTGTAACAGGGCCTCCTTGCTCTATTTGTCTTTGGAATAATGGCACGACACTTCCAGCAGATCCAAGTACATTTCCAAACCTGACTGTGATAAATTGTGTTTTAACTTGTTGATTTAAATTTTGGCAAAAAATTTCTGCTACACGTTTGGTCGCACCCATTATGTTTGTTGGGTTCACTGCTTTATCAGAGGAAATTAGTATAAATTTTTCCACTCCAATTTTGGCAGAAATTTCTGCAGAAATTTGAGTGCCGATAATATTATTTAACACGGCTATCCGGGCCTGTTCTTCTAACATAGGCACATGTTTGTATGCCGCAGCATGAAAAACCAACTGTGGTTGAAATTTTGTTAAACAAACATCCATGCCCTGATAATCTGTGACCGATAATAGTCCTATTTTAAATGGTATATTTGGATGCTTTTCACGTAACTCCATTTCTATTTGGTATAAATTATACTCCGAGTGATCTATTATCAATATTTCTTGAGGTTGTAAGGTCATGATTTGTCGACATAATTCTGCACCAATTGACCCTCCTCCACCGGTTACGAGCACGCGTTTTCCATGGATTGATTGTATGATTTTATCCCAGTCCAACCGCACTAAATCTCGTCCTAGCAAATCTTCTATTTTGACATCTCGTAATGCAGTAACCTCTGCCTTTCCAGTATCTAATACGGTCATGCCGGGTAAAGTACGAAATGGAATCTTTGTTTTTTCACAATAAGCCACAATTCGACGCATTTGAGCAGAACCTGCGGTTGGTATAGAAATAAAAATCAAATCAATTCTATGCGAAAGCACTAATTCTGATAACTGTGGAATGGTGCCAAGTACCCCAATACCATGAATCTCTTTACCAAGTTGCGCTGGATTATCATCAAGAAAACCAATCGGCCAAAAATAATTAGTCCTCTTTAGATCACGTACCAAACTTTCTCCAGCACGACCGGCTCCAATAATTAAAACCCGTTTTGTTTTGGTTGGACGCCCCTTTTTAACTCGGGATTCATGGTAAGCTCTATTTAACAGGCGGGCACCACACAAAAAAATCACTAAAAGCATGGCGTACAAAGGAAGAATTGAGCGTGGAATATGGTTTAACAATGAAGTCCAATAGAAAATTGGTACAATTAAAATAGATGCTACAATAATTGCGTTTACGATGCGGAAGGCATCATGCATGGATGAAAAGCGCCATAAACCACGGTTTACTTTAAAATAGTGATAACAAATAATCTGTGTCGCTGTAATACTTATAAGAGCTATAAATGAGTAATGCACTTCAAAATGATGTAGATTATACCGTAACCAATATGCACCATACCATGCAATTGGAATTGAGATGATATCAAACACTAAAACAGATATTTTTTTGAAAAAATTGCTCAGAAATAGTTTGATATTAAGCACAGTCTTTTTCCTTGTATGTAATTTAATCTCACGAAACAACCTTGTTGACCTTGTGAAACATCAGATGCATGAACTATAATACCAACTATTCTGAGTAGACCCTCTCCAAAAGATAGAGCACAAAGATTGCTGCTGGAAATGAGTAATGCACTTCTGATAAAATTTTTGGAGATAGATTTTGATTATTTGCGATAAAAATAAGATTATAATTCGTGTATGCAAACTCATGTAAAATTTTTCGGTAATGTAGTTCGGATAAGCTCATTACAAAGCAACGATTGACTTGAGTCAGTCCTTTCATAAACGACGAGTCCAATGGGCGATCTAACAAAAAATTCACTTTGGAATTTAATTGCACCAAAGCTTGTTTGATATCTTGTTCATAACCAAAAAAACGAGGAGCTATATAAAGAATTCGCTTATTAGATAAAATCATTGATAAACTCCTGGTTTATTTTATAGAGCATTACTCAACAATGCTCATTCATGAGTTTGAGTTTACATAATTCGTTATTTGTTTTTCTCCCTTATCAGAGAGTATTGGTTGCGCCTGTATCAAATCGGAAAATTGATTTGGTCCATCGATTAAGCTCATTTTAGGTTTGAAATTAAGATGAGTTTTTAATCGTGTAATATCTGCGAAATTATGGTGAATATCTCCTGTTCTCACTTTGGAACCTGTTTTCAGGAGTTTTGATACCAAAGAACGACCAATAAATCCAGCTTTGTCAGTAACTAAAATTTTTTGATAGTTCATGCACTAATCCATGTGGTCACAACACTTAAATTAATATCCAGAATACTATTTTTTAAATCATGATGTAAAGTAAAGAATTGACAGATTATGTTGTCGAACTGATGGTTAATCTTATTGTTTAAGCAATATTTATTTTGTAAATGGAAATTTACGTTATCCTATTGACTGTCAATTCTGTATGGCTCAGATGTTCTCAAAAAAATGTTCCTATGTTTTGATTTGTGTGTTTTTTTATTCAAAATATTTGATATTTTCAAGTTAACCAGTGCTTGTGCTCTTAGGCTAAGTAAGTTTAATTTTTTATCTTTATCTCATACCTTTCACTACGTCCCTCTCCACGTTGTTGCACAGCACCCATCTCTAATAAATCCTGTAAATCACGGGTTGCAGTTGCTCATGATGCTATGTGGCGCGTTTTATTGTACAATAAGCCATATTTATTGACACAAGGTCAAATAATGCCCTTACCAATTCTTATTCTTGTCGAACGTCACTGGGATGTGGAAGCTAAGCAAGCGTTAATGAGCGCTTTACCTATATTAGTTGCTGCGGGTTATGATACTTTTTGTTCGGAAACGCCCTCTGATACTGATGAGCAAAAAACGATTGACACTGTAGAAGGTACGATAGCTTTTATTCATCAGCGTATGCAAGAAGCGCAACCTTTATTAAAGAAATATAAGATTGATATAGATTTACCCGCAATCGATGTTTTGGATCTAGCTGAGCTATTGCGTCAGTGTGTCTCGAGCAAATACTTCAATGAAATGGCTGTCTGG
>CAIYPC010000065.1 GCA_903927975.1 uncultured Bacteroidota bacterium
ACATTAAACCCTGATGCTTCTGCCGTGAGCATATAAAATTTATTTTGCCCTTGCTGCAGCACACCATGTCCAGCAAAGAATGCAACCAATATATCATCAGGTTTTGCCATTTGAATAATGCTATCAATCACATTTTTGATTTCATTTTTCAATGCACGCCGTTTACTATTTGGTTCTGTGTTGAAATTATAAGAAAACACATGCTGCTTCCCATCACTGTTTAACAACTTTTGACCTGCAGATGTAATCGCTGATGTAAAATCCAATGCATCTTTCGACGCATAATTTAATTTCAAAGTCCTGCTCTTGTATTCGCTTACTCCTACTGAAAGGAGATACATGTTTGGTTGTGTGTGAAACCTATTTTCGTTGGGAGAAACAAAACCATCACCTCGTGATTGCATTACCCCATTTTCGGTAATGGCTTTAACTGAAACGCGATTGTCAGCGTCAGACACAAAATATTCTTCTGCTTCTTTCTTATTCACTGAAAGCAAATAATCGTTTCCATTTTTTTGAAGAGAAGATGGCTGATATTCTTTAATGAGTTTATTGTTCACATATAGTTGAACTGTGCTAATACCTCCATTTCGCGAAGTGATCTGGAATTGATAATCATCTCCGCTGACAGCTTTCTCAACAACAACCGGTGTGTAATTACAAATATTGATCTCTGTTATTTTCTTTGCGGTGATGATCTCAGTGTTCTTGCCATTTAATTTTCCTGCAAGCTCAGGCTCCCACGAAAGATTTTTGAATTGTTCTAAATCTATTACTTCATTGTTGCAGGTATAATATAATTTTCTTCGTGCAGCTCCTGTTCCATCAAAGCGCCCATCTTTATCAACAGTTAAATAATCAGTGCTATCAACAGCAAAAAAAGAATAAAGTAAATTGCCTTTTTTCGTGTCCCATTTTTTTATCGTGTTATCTTCTGATGTGGTCAATATATATTTCTCATCACTGCTCAATGAAATAGAATTCAATGGCGCTTTATGACTTGCCATTGAATAAAGCAATTTGCCATCAACAACATTCCATGCTTTTGCAGTATTGTCCCATGATGAAGTATAAATTGTTTTTCCATCTTTGCTAAATATCGCTGACATCACCGGTCTTGTATGCCCGTTCAATGTGCAAATCAATTTGCCGTCAGCTACATTCCAGATCTTTGCTGTGCTATCCATGGAACATGTTGCTACATATTTTGCATCTGCACTAAATAATGCTGCATTCACAAAACCATCATGACCTTTTAATGTGCGGATCAATTTTCCATCAATTGCATTCCAAATTTTCGCGGTGCTGTCCCATGAAGAGGTGAGAATATATTTTCCATCATCACTAAAAATCGCCGTTCTCACTTTCCCTTTATGTCCTTTTAATGTATGCAACAATTTTCCATCTTGCACATTCCAAAGTTTTGCTTCATTATCCCACGAAGCCGTTACTAAATATTTTCCGTTCTTGCTGAATGATGCTGAATGAACAACATCATCATGTCCTTTCAGATCATGCAATAAAGCTCCATTGGCGGCATTCCATATTTTTGCTGCGCTATCCCACGAAGTGGCTTCCATGTATTTTCCATCTTCACTAAATGAAGCTGACGTAATCCAATCATCATGACCTTTTAATCGGTTCTGCAATCTTCCTGTTGGCAGTTCATATAATTCAATATCATTATTAAATGATGCAATGGCAAAAGATTTTCCGTCTCTTGCAAAAGCAACAGGGCAAATCCAATTCACATTGCGTATTATTTTTTTAAGAAGACGACCGCTTTCATTGTCCCAGATTTTTGCAGTGCTATCTGTGCAAAGACTTACGATGTATTTTCTATCGGGACTGAATGATGCATCGCTTGTCATTACTACATGTCCTCTCAAATCATTCACCAATCTTCCGCTATGCGCTCTCCAGATTTTTGCAGTATTATCTGATGATGCTGTAACAATATATTTTTCATTGCTGCTGAAGAATGCAGTGTTCACCCAATTTGTATGTCCTTTCAATTCTTTTAATAATTGTCCGTTAGATGCATCCCAAATTCTTGCTGTGTTATCAGCAGCAGCAGTGAGCAGGAATTTATTTTCACGGTCATACACAACCGATTTAACAGCACCAAGATGCCCTTTCAATTGATATAATAAATTGCCTGTGGAAACTTCCCAAACTTTCGCCGTACTATCTGCAGAACAGGTAGCAACATATTTTCCATCATTGCTAAATGCAACATCATTAATGTTTGCTTCATGTGCTTTTATATCATGCAATAGTTTTCCATCGATCACATTCCAAATTTTTGCAACGCCATCTGATGACCCCATAATAATATATTTTCCATCAGGGCTAAATTTAGCTGCATATATCGGAGATTGATGACCTACCAACTCATTCAATTGTCTTCCATCTGCCACATTCCAAATCCTTGCCGTGCTATCCCATGAAGCCGTAAGAACATATTTTCCATCGGGGCTAAATGCAGTAGCAGAGATAGCTGCGCGATGACCTATCAAATCTTTCAACTGAGTTCCATCTGCGACACTCCAAATCCTTGCCGTGCTATCCCATGAAGCCGTGACAATATATTTTCCATCAGCACTGAATGATGCTGTGCCTACCCAATCATTATGCCCTTTCAGATCATGTAATAATCTTCCATCGTTTGCATCCCAAATTTTTGCTGTATTGTCTTTCGAAGAAGTGAGAATATATTTTCCATCGGGGCTGAATGATGCAGACGTTACAGAACCTGTATGACCTTTCAGTTCCAACAAAAGCTTTCCATCAGCGGCATTCCAAACTTTTGCTGTGTTATCCCAGGAAGCTGTAACAATATATTTATCATCTGGACTAAAAACCGCAGAAACGACAATGCTGGTGTGACCAACGGGCAATACCAAATTGGGTTGCTGTGCGTATAATAATGAAGTGGAGAAGAGCAAACAGCAAATAAAAATTTTCAATCTAAGTATTATAACAAATCGAAATGGGTGCATGAAAGGTTGCTATTTGGCAGCTTCAAGTTAGCGAAAAATAATAGCACAAGATATTCCATCTGTTTTCTGCTCACAATACCACAAATGGATGATTACGTAATATATCTATTAAAACTCTGATCTAAATGATTCCTTTATTCGCAATCTCCAAGATGCCTCCTTCGTCGGCATGACAGATCCCCAGAATAGAGAGCTTTTATCTTAACATTAGAATAACAGGCTTTTCAGCACATTGATATAACCTGCACGTTAGAAAAAAGTCAAACTGCACTAATAAACTGTTAAGGGCTTGGATTTACAAAAGCTTGCAGATAATTTTGATTCTTTAAAAATCTTTAAAACCTTTGCACAATAATTAAAACTAAATAAACATGAAGAATATTTTTAGCGCTCTTTGCCTTTTTGCATTCATTGGATTTTTATCAAGTTGCAGCAGCTCAAGAAAAGCGGGCAAAAACTACGTTCCCTTTACAAGAGAATTGAAAGACAGATTAGAAATGGAAAACATCGACATCAAACAAGTGCAGTTCTATGTAGATCAGAAACTGATCATGTCAAGATATCTTGATGATAATAAAGCACAGGTAACTTCCGGTGTGTTGAAATTGGAGAATGGCAGATATATCAATGAAGTGATCGTGAACCCTTTCACTCCGGGTGTTTGTGAAGACATAACAAACGGTAACTTGATGATTAGTTTTGAGAAAGGCAATAACAATCTTGGTTTCGGATTGGGCAGCAATTACTCTGCAAATCAATATGTGCTTTATGGTTTTGAATGGAAGAACGGAACTGCCGTTGTTAATTTCGACAATAATAAATTCCGTGTTCGCTGTGGCACATGCTCCGATGTTGCCAGTGCAAGATTGATGATAAAGAAAAGCGTGGTCGATAAATTCCAAAAGAAAACACGCGTACTCGAAGGAAGAAAAGTTGACTAACTAATCAAAATATAAATAGATAAAAAAGCAGCATTAAACAATGCTGCTTTTTTTTATTGAAATGCATATTCGTGTGGATGCAAACAGATCAGCTTTTGATTAATACAAAAAAAGCCCATGATAGACATCAAGGGCTTGATTCATTTGTAAACTAAATTAATTCGCGTGTTCGTAAATCCGTCGCACCAATCCATTAAACGGAGATTATCGGATGATATTATCGCAAACGTTTGCGACATAATAAGTAAGGAATTCAATTTTTGAAGATATGTTTCGGATAACTTTATTGCAGACTTAATATTTTTGGTATATTCACGAGTAAGCGGAAGGGGTTGCAATTGCAACCTCTTTTTATTTCACCTAGTAAATCGCCTCGTTCTCTACAAAAAATGATGAAGGTGAGGAGTTAACATTATCAATTATCTAAAGCAGAGGTGCAAACCTTTTCGCAGAATAGGTATTACCGTTAGCTAATTACAGCATCCTATTATTCATCATTTTTGTCAAGCAAATTGTTTTTATGGATATAGCTATTTATTCTGTCAAAATAGGTTGATTCTAATACATCGCCTTTATAAAAATTCACGCCTGATACAATATTATTTTCCTTGCAATAATTTATAAAGCCCAGCAGTTCTTTATATTTTTTTAAATAAAGCAAGTTTGTGAGATATCCCTATTCATTAAACCTTTTTTCTTCCTGTATGTATGAATAGTATTTTTCTTTGTCAGGGTACAATTCCTTTATTTCATCTACTTTATCATTGATTGATTGCAATAATATTAGGATATCCTTCTCCGTTATATCCACAAGGCTGTAATTAAAATAGCTGATTTGGAATACTATATGGCTTCCTTCAATCCTTAAACTTAGAGGATAGCTTACTAAATTCGAATTGTCAGTCAATTCCCAAAATAATTCATCTATGTCTTTGTGTTTAAATGACAGCACGCCGGTTAAGCTATTGGTTTTCCCATTGACCCA
>CAIYPC010000066.1 GCA_903927975.1 uncultured Bacteroidota bacterium
ACTGATGAGTCCCTTGCATGAGCGATAAGCTTGTTCTGGGTGTAATTTATCATCAAATATTTTTTGTACAACAATCGGAAGTGTATTTTAATTTGTGTAATTAGTTATACTGGTGTATACTGAATATAGATGCAATTTCTTATTCAGGAGATGGCTATGGCTAATCAAATTAGAGTAATTATCGAGTCACTTAATGATGCCGGTGACGTGATCGATAAAGATATTGTTATGACAAGGAGCGTCACTAAACCTAATCATAGCATTGAACTTGGATTTCGTCACTCAGAACAAATTGAGTTACTACGACATATTGAGCAGAAGCTACTCAATATGCAGTCAATATTTCTTAAAGATGACCTGTCAGCCTGTCCAAAATGCTCAGGGAAACTTTATAAAAGTGGTTATGTTAAATCTGATTTTCACTCCGTCTTTACGGATCATAAGGTAGCTATAAGTCGTCAAGTATGTAAATTATGTAAATGGACAAACACGCCCAGTATTCGCTCATTATTTGGTGATGCCTCCCATCCTGATCTTGTTAAAATACAAACTGAATTGGGAGCTAATCACACTTTTCGTGAGGCACAAAAATTAATGACCTTGTTTTCAAATGCAAAACGATCTACTAACAGTCATGATAGAATTAAAAGAATAACAGAAGCAGTTGGTCAAAGTTTGGCAGAACACCCCTGTGCGCCGAAAGAAAACATTAAGCCGGCTGATCATCTTTATGTGCAGGTTGATGGGGGGCACGTGGCTACTGTTGAGCCTGGTAAACGAAGTTTTGAAGCGATGACATCTGTTGTGTTTGATGCAAAAAACATTAAGTACACTGGTGGAAAAGAAAAAAAAGAGGGCGGGTTAAGCGTAATGCGCGGGGAATTAACAAGCAAGAATTGTGCGGCGTCAGCTTTATTGGACAGTCGTGATACCATGAAACAGCAGACACTGAATTCCGCTATTAAGCAGGGAATGACAGCAGAAACCAAGATGACGGCGCTCTGTGATGGAGCTGCAAATTGCTGGGATATTGTGGGGTCGCTAGAAAAGCACTGCTGCTCTCTAGAGCGTATTTTAGACTGGCATCATATCGCAATGAAATTTCAGAATACACGCCTTGGGCAAGAAGAGATGAATGAGCAGCTCTCTGGCGCTAAATGGTATTTATGGCATGGCATGCCAGATAATGCTATTGAACGATTGCAGTCTATATGCGATACATTGCGGGACGATAAAAAAAGACAGGGAAAAGTTCAATTGTTGCTTACCTACATTGAAAACAACGCTGATTTCATTGTTAATTATGAAAAAAGACAAGATGCAGGGTTGATTTTTACTAGTCAGATGGCTGAGTCTACAGTTGAAAGTTTGATTAATAAACGATGTAAAGGGCAGCAGCATATGCGCTGGTCACGAGAGGGGCTTCATGCATTATTGCAAGTAAGAGCTGCAGTAAATAGTGATGATTGGAATGATATTTGTGAGCAGCATATAGGGGAAGCAATTTACAAAAATGTCGCATAATTACACAAATTAAAATACACTTCCAACCGCACTTGGCTCCAAAAGATGATATTCAACCAAAGACCATAAGAAGCAATCTTAAGCCACAAGTTTTAGATGCACGTGAGATTTCAGAG
>CAIYPC010000067.1 GCA_903927975.1 uncultured Bacteroidota bacterium
AAATATCGCTTACACCATGATCGGCTTTGTAATAATTAGGGGGTCAGCTTGGATAATAATCGCATGCTCCTGATCAATGATAATCAGGTGATCTCATTGAGAATAATTTCCAGAATATGGGTTTATTAAAAGGACGTATCATTCAATGGTTGTTGAACATCCTTTTACAAGAATATATCCGTTTTTTATAAACCCAATTACAACTGCATGGAAGACTACAATTACCCGAGGGGTGTTTATGAAGTCAGGGAAACTAGCAGAACAAAAACTTAGCTGTTTCTTAGCAGAAATGCAAAATTAATTTTTTATTTGATAAAATCAAATGGGGCGGGTATTGATGCAATAAAGAGCTATTGATGATCATTTAGGCTATTGGTTTATTAATAAAGTGCAGATAGAAGGGATAAATTTTTGAGTGCTAATAAAAAATCATTTCCCTTCCATCATCTTCAGCGCTTCATCATCTTTATATTGAATAATTAATTTCTTAAGCTTGTTTTTCAGATCAGCAATTATTTTTTCATTTCCTTTTACATGATAAACATTATGCACTTCATGCGGATCTTTTGACAGATCATAAAGCTCCCACGAACTCATGCCTTCATAAAAATAAATGAGTTTATACTTTTCTGTTCGGATACCAAAATGTGGGTGAACATGATGTGGCTGTGGGTATTCGTAGTAATGATAATAAACCTGATTGCGCCACGGGATGACAACATCTTTTTTCTTCTTCAATAATTTCAAAAATGATATGCCTTGTATGGCAGCCGGAATTTGCGCATGAGCAATATCTAATAAAGTAGGTGCCCAATCAATGTTTGAAACAAACTGAGGAATAACAGTCTTTGGTTTTATAACTCCTGGATAACGGATCATAAATGCACTGCGTAATGATTCTTCATACATAAACCTTTTGTCAAACCATCCATGTTCGCCGAGATAAAAGCCCTGATCGGAAGCATATATAACAACAGTATTTTTTGATAATCCCGTCTTGTCAAGATAATCAAGAATCTTCCCAATATTTCTATCGAGCGATTTTGCAGTTGCATAATAATCTTTCAGATAGCGCTCATATTTCCATCTAACTAAATTTTTTCCTATCAATTTCTTCTCATCAAACTCTTTGCTGATCTTATCATAATAGTTAGAAAATATTTGTTTCTGTTCAGGCGTAAATCGATTATAAATATGATTTTTAGAATAGTCAATATGCACTTTCAGATCATTCTCCAACTGCATGGTCTTATCAATCGTCATATCCTGATCTTTTGCAGCAAGCCTGTTATCATAATTATCATAAAAATTTGCAGGCAATGGAAAATCAATGCTGTCATAAGCGCCCAAATCTTCAAGCGATGGCAGCCATTCGCGATGCGTTGCCTTCTCTCCCACCACTAAAAAGAAAGGTTTGGAAGTATCGCGGCTGTTGAGCCAGTCGATAGAAAAAGAAGTAATGAGATCAGTTACATAACCATTGTAACGAACAGTGTCATTTTTATTATTGATGAAATCAGGATTATAATATACGCCCTGACCTGGCAGCACATTAAAATAATTAAAGCCATTGTAGGGAAGATTTCCCAAATGCAATTTTCCTATCCATGCAGTTTGATAATTATTTTGCTGCAGCACGGCAGGAAATACCTGTTGATTGAAATCGAATTTTCTTTCGTTGAATTTATATCCATTCAAATGACTGTATTTACCAGTGAGCAAAGTTGCCCTGCTTGGGCCGCAGATAGAATTGGTAACAAAATTATTCGTGAGCAATGCGCCTTCACTAGCGATTCGATCGATATTCGGTGTGCTTATTAATTTATTTCCATAAGCGCTTGTTGCCTGATATGCATGATCATCGGAAAAAATCATGATGATATTTGGACGATTGTTATTATTTATTTGTGCATGTAAAATGATAGGGAAGAAAAAGAGCAGTGCAAAAAATATTTTCTTGATATTTCTTTTCATGCCGGCAAGTTAAAAAGGAAAATTAGTTTTTCCGGAATAAAATAGGCTAATCGACTATTGATGATTATTTTTTACTGAACAAAAAATTGCGCTGGTTCTAAATTATGATCAAACCTTCCTGAAGTTAATTTAATCGTACCAAAATCTGCTTCAACTAAACCTGACATTCTTCCTGCAACACCATTGACAATAGTTGGATCAAATGTTGCCATATTAAAATAGATAATGCCGTAACCATTAATGAAATTTGGGTTTGTTTGTGATACGAAATAGCCAGTACTGCTATCTATCGTTAATCTTTTTCCTTGCCACGCAGCGAAGTCGCTTATTCCAAAAGTTTTCGGAACATAAATATTCAACGAAATCTGATCAGGTGAAGAGTTTGGTTCGCCGAAGTAACTTCCATACCAGTCTATAATAAGAATATCCCTAAGACTGTCGAAGTATTGTTTTCTTACGTACACTTCAAAATTGTTTTGTAAAATTATACCTCCTGTTTCTCTTGCTTCTGTTCTCCATGCTGCATTATTGAGATAACACGAAAAAACATTATTGCCTGTGTTTGAAAAAATCCCTAATCCAGAAGCTTGTGGATCATCAAAAAAACGAGTTTTATTTTTTACACATCCAGTAAATAATGTGAACGCCAGCAAGCCTGCAGAGGCGGCTTTATGTATTTTAAGTTTCATATTATTTCTTTGAGATTTTGATAGAATAGCCAACGTTCAATGTTACCGGTGACATCAAGTGATATGAAATAGGATATTTAACACTGCCAATTGGAGGAGAGGAAAAATTCAGGTCTATGAATAACCTGCCATTTTTTAAGGATCGCATATATTCAAAGCCGCCACTTATGAAAAGGCCTGTACGATCAATTGTTTTATCAGGATTTAGAATAACATAATTTGTTTTGTCGTATTGATATTTCACCACATTATTTTGAGACATGAGGCCGGTGTACAACTTTAGGAAAAAGCTATTCTTTGTTTTCTTTCCAAAAAGTTTTAGTCGATGGCCAATGGCGAAAGTAAAAGCGGATGTTGTTATCGTTTTCTGAGCAGGCATGGATAATGGCAGAAAAGTATTGGTGGTAAAAGCTTCATCCACGCCATTGAATGTTTGCGGCCAGCCTCTTTGCACCTGCCCAAGAATTTCGTAAACTTTTAATTTAAACGCAACCTGAACGCCGGTGTTGAGCATATTATAATTAGAACTATTCTGGCTTCGCTGATAGCCTGCAAAAGGTTCTATGTAAAGTTGGGAGAAAGAAAGCTTCGGCGATAGGACTACCATTACCAAAAGTAGGGATAAAGTTCTTTTCATATTTCAGCTAGATTTCTTTTTTATGAAAAGTGCTGCATTATAGTTGTTAAAAAAAATAATGGGAAAGAGGATTATGCAGATTCAATTAGAAGCTGATTTGGCACCCTCGGGAATTCATTATGGCTTTATGCTTTTCAATCTTCCCGTCTTCCGGACTTTCCGACTTCCCGACTTGCGGACTTTTCTGACTTCTCAACTATTCAACACCCTATATCCTCTCAAAAAATCTTCAATCATCATTTTCTTTTTTCCTTCCAACTGAATTTCTTTCAGATAGGTATAGCCGTTAGCGCAAGCAAAGCGGAGGTAAGTTTTGTTATCCGTTTCATAATCTCCCGGCTGAACAGAAGTTTGTACTTCTTCTTTTTGAGAACGGTAGATTTTTAATATCTTATTATCGAGAAAAGTGAACGCGCCAGGAAAAGGTGACAACCCGCGAATGAGATTATGAACTTCATCAACTGTTTTGTTCCAGTCAATTTTGCATGTTTCGGTAAATATTTTGGGAGCGTGATGGATTTCGGATTGCGGATTGGTGATTTCGGATTGATTGATTTCTTTTAAACTTCCTTCTGTTAATCCTATTACTGTTTCAACTAAAAGATTTGCGCCGATGATTTTCATTTTATCGTGCAGCTCACCGGCAGTCTCATTTTCATTAATGTCAATTTTTTTGCTCAGTAAAATATCTCCTGTGTCAATTTCTTGTTTTAGTTTAAAAGTGGTAACGCCCGTTTCTTTTTCGCCATTAATAATCGCCCAGTTGATTGGTGCAGCGCCTCGATATTGCGGCAACAAAGATCCATGCAAATTGATCGTTCCCATCGGCGGCATGTTCCAAACCACTTCAGGCAACATACGGAAGGCAACAACAATCTGCAAATCCGCATTCAGCGATTTTAGTTCTTCAATAAATTGTGGGTTCTTTAATTTCTCAGGTTGCAAAATCTTCAACCCTTTTTCAAGAGCATATTTTTTTACAGCGCTTTCATTCATCTTCATACCACGACCAGCGGGCTTATCAGGCGCAGTAATAACAGCAACAATATTAAATCCCGCATTCACCAATGCGTCAAGGGATGCAACGGCAAATTCGGGGGTGCCCATGAAGACGAGTTTAATCGTTTGTGGTTTGGGGTTTGGGGTTTGGGGTTCTTCCATTCTAAATTTTCTTGTAATTAGCGGCTATAATAAACCATAAAATGATTTTTTAAGCCTCAAATAATTTCTCTATTCAAAATCATCATACATTAAATATTTCTTTCTGATTTTTTTGAAATCGTTTAATCCTTGTTCCCAGCTTTTTCTTATTTCTTCTTCGCTTTTCCCATCTTTTATTTGTTGCATCAACACTGCATTTCCGGCTAGCGTATTAAAATAATTTGTCGTCAAGAAAAATTTACTTTTATCTGGAAAAAGCTTGTACGCTTCTATCACCCATTTCAATTGAATACGATTATCAATTTCTTTCAGCGCATCTATCTTGCTCAAATCATATCCATAGCAAAGCTGATTTAATAGCGGCGGATTTTTTGCGCCTTCTGTGCTTTGTGGCGCGAAGCTGTACAGATTATTTGGCAACAATGGATTTCCAAATTGCTGAAAAGGCTTGTCAGTGCCACGCCCAAGACTAATCGCCGTTCCTTCAAAAAAACAAATGGATGGATATAAATAAACAGATTGCATGTTCGGCAAATTCGGAGATGGCTTTACCGGTAATGCATACCTACTTTTGTGCGTGTAATTTTTGCAATGGATAACCTGAAAATGAAATGGCGTGTCAGCGGAATTTTCTGCATGTAGATAAAAGCTATATGTTTTGTTCGCTTCTTCCGAAAGCCATTTTTCGCCGGCAATCATAAATGCATATTCAGCAATCGTCATACCATATACAATGGGAATTGGCTGCATGCCCACAAACGATTTGAATTTCATATCAAGCACAGGCCCATCCACATAAAATCCATTTGGGTTTGGACGATCAAGGATCATCATTGGCTTGTGGTTCTCAAAAGCCGCTTCCATTATTTTTTGAAGAGAAGAAATATAAGTATAGAACCGTGCGCCCACATCTTGTATATCAAATAAAATCACATCGACATCTTTCAGATCATCGGTGGAAGGCTTTTGTCTGCTGCCATATAGAGAAACAACTTGCACGCCGGATTGCTTGTCTGTGTATGTTGTGATGTTCTCGCCCGCGTCTGCAGTGCCGCGAAAACCATGTTCAGGTGCAAATATTTTTTTGATGTTCACGCCGCGCTTTAATAATGTATCTACCAAATGTATATTTCCAACCATAGAAGTTTGATTGGCGAAAACCGCCACAGCCTTACCTTTCAAGAGTGGCAAATACACGTCTATTCTTTCGGCTGCACTGATGATTTTGGTTGATTGGTTGATCAGTTGATTGGTTGATGCCTTTTGTGCAGAGCAACTGAAGTTTGCAATTAGTAAAACAAAAAAAAATATTTGAGAAAATTTCATTTGGGAGTTTTTATTTTTTTCACAGTGACTCTCTGTGTCTCCCCGCCTCTGCGGTTTAACGCCAAATATCACGAAAACTTTTATTCGTGTAAGGTAAAATTAATCGGTTACTTTTGCAGCCGAAATATTTTTTTGGCATGTTTTAAGCTTGCCAATTATAAGACATAGCTCAATAGAATTACCGTGAGTACAAGTGAGTGACACAACGATGTCGCTATGAAAACTCTAAGCTGGTCAACAAAAGAAATTTCTTTATAAAACACAATCCGAATTTATGCAGCAAGTAAAAAATGGTGACACAGTGAAAGTGCATTATCAGGGCCGCCTGACAGACAGCACAGTTTTTGATTCTTCTGAAGGGCGCGATCCGCTTGAGTTTGAAGTGGGTGCCGGACAGGTGATCAAAGGTTTTGAAGATGGCGTTCTTGGAATGGAAGTGGGGCAAAAAAGAACAATCGAAATCCCTGTAGATGATGCCTATGGTCCTGCCGATCCGCAGATGTTGATGGAATTCCCCATTGATCGTCTCCCTAAAGATTTAAAACCAGAAGTTGGGATGCAATTGACGATGCGTGACAATGCAGGCAATCCAATTCCTGTTGTTGTAGCAGAAGTGAAACCCGACGCAATCATTATAGATGGCAATCATCCTTTAGCAGGAGAAGACCTCGTGTTTGATCTGGAGCTTGTGGAAATAGTGAGCAGCAAGTCGATGATTATAATGCCTTAGCAGTTCATGGCTCATAGTTGATAGTTCATGGTAGTTTAGAAGAAAGATGAGTTACAAATAGTTTTGCATCTTCCTCCTATGAACGATGAACTATCAACTATGAACCTTCTGCCTTAAATTTCCTCTCATACAATAAATAAAGCGCTGAGACTGTAATAAACAAAAGCGCTGTTGCAATAAAAGATCCTTCAAAACCAAAATCACCTCCGGTAATAGAGCTATCACCTTTTAGTTCAATCTGCAACATCGAAGAAAAATCAACACCACTTATTTTATAACCTGATAATGGACCTTGAAAAAGATTCCAGCTAAAATGCAGCGCAATAGAGAACCAAAGGTTTTTTGTATAGACGTAGTTCATGCCAAATAAAACGCCTGCTAAAAATAAACTGATCAATGGAATTGCGCCAACAGCAGGATTGGTAATATGAAAAACTGCAAACAACATAGCCGAAATGATCAATGCAATCCATTTATTAAAAGATTGCATCAGGTTGTTTAAAATATAACCGCGAAAAACAATTTCCTCGCTGATTGCAATCAATGCCAATATCCCAACTTCAATAAAAAAGTCATTGGCGCTAAAAGAAAAATCATCCCACTCAAGAAGCTTCGTTAAAAACAATATCAACGAACCTGTTCCTATTAATGCTGGCGCAAGAAAAAAACCAGCAAGCATATTATTAAATTGTCCGGATTGGCTGAAACCAAGACTGGCAAAGCTTTTTCTGTCAAGAAATTTTCTGAACATAAAAACACAAACAATGGAAGATATAAATTCAATGATGGCAACAATCCATAAAGTATCTTTTGAAGCAAGCCCACTGATCGAATGCAAAAAGTCAGTTTGAATATCTTCAGGCTTAACAGACGTGAACAATAAAATGGCAGGCACAGCAAGTAATAACGATACAATAATAATTGCCACAATAAATAAAAATACACGCAGCCAACCTTGAGCTAGCAAAGGTTTTTTTTCCTCAGAATTATCCATAGTGATTATATTCGTTTCTCGAAATTAATAAATTCATTTATGTTTAAAAGTTATTCATTCAGTGTTGCAGAAAGATTTATGAGATATGTTCAAATCGACACGCAAAGCGATGCGAACTCAAATACATTTCCATCTACTGAAAAGCAAAAAAAGTTGAGTGGTTTATTGGTTGAAGAGTTGAAAAGTATGGGTATTCAAAATGCTGAACTGGATGCTTTCGGTTACGTGTATGCGGAGATTGCATCCAATACCGATAAAAAAGTACCAGCGATTTGTTTTTGTGCACATGTTGACACTGCGCCTGATTGCACGGGAGAAAATGTGAAACCCATCATTCATAAAAATTTTGATGGCAGTGATATTTTGTTACCCGATGATCCATCACAAATCATTTCAACCAACGATCATCCATACCTGAAAGAAAAAATTGGCGAAGATATTATCACTGCATCGGGAACTACTTTATTAGGCGCAGATGATAAGGCTGGCGTTGCTGTTATTATGGATATGGCAAATTATCTGATCGCTCATCCGGAAATAAAACATGGAGCAATAAAAATTTTATTTACCCCTGATGAAGAGATTGGTCGAGGGGTTGATAAAGTTGATTTACAAAAACTCGGAGCAGATTTTGGCTACACGCTCGACGGAGGTGAACGCGGCTCTTTTGAAGATGAAACATTTTCTGCTGATGGAATGATATTTACTTTTTATGGCATCAGCGCCCATCCCGGTTACGCGAGAGACAAAATGGTGAACGCAATTAAAGTAGCATCTGCATTTATTGATTCATTACCCAAAGATGAAATATCACCAGAAGGAACAGAAGGAAGATTTGGGTTTGTTCACCCAGTTGAAATAACCGGCAACGCAGAAAAAGCGATAGCAAAATTTATTATCAGGGATTTTATTACGGGCAAGCTGACAGCTTATGAAGAATATTTAAAAGACAAAGCGGACGATGTGATGAAGAAATTTCCTAAAGCAAGGTATGAGCAAAAAATCACGGAGCAATATCGGAATATGAAAGAAGTGCTCGATAATTATCCGCAGGTTTCTGATTATGCCCTCGAAGCGATACAACGTTCAGGCATAACCGTAAAACAAACAAGTGCAAGAGGTGGCACCGATGGATCAAGGCTTTCTTTCATGGGTCTCCCCTGCCCTAATATTTTCACAGGCGAAATGGCATTCCATGGCAAACATGAATATGTGAGCGTTCAGGATATGCAGAAAAGTGTGGAGACGATTGTGAGATTGGCAATGATTTGGGAAGAGAAAAGTTGAGAGAGGGTCGGAAAGACAGAAAAGTCGGCAAGTCCGAAAGATGATAGGCTTATAAGTTAGAAAGTTGAACTTGTATAACAACCAGTATGTGCAAATTTTCGTTACTTCAAATATGCGATGCTTGCTTTTCATCTTATTCCTTCCTCTGTTCACACAGGCACAAAACTTAATTCCGAACGGAGGTTTTGAAGATGAAAATATTTGTACTGAGTATTCAAAGAACTGTGCGCCCGAAGCATGGATTGCCACTTCACTTCGTGCAAATTATTATTTTTACGATACTCCATGGGCGCATACAGGCAGCCATTTCACAGGATTGATAGTTGGCAATAGGGCTCACCCCTCAATAAGAAATTTTATACGCACACAATTATTGTGCAGGCTACAAACAGGTCACCAATATAAAATCGAATTTTATGTGCGAGCCAATTCTGCTGTTTTTGACAGCATTGGTGTGTATTTTTCGTACACAGATTTTTTGTTTGATAAGCGATATTTCAAAAATATTACACCGCAATTGTGGGTGAAGGATGGCATTGATTCTATTCACTATAATCCCAAAACATGGCAACGAGTGAATTTCATTTATACAGCGACCGGCGAAGAGCAGTTTATATGCATCGGAAATTTTAAAAGAGGAGAATATCAGGGAATTGAAACCGCAGAATTTGATAACGCATATTATTGCTTTTTAGATGATGTGTCCTTGACACCAAAAGATATCCATGAACAGTTTTGCCCGGATTACAAAACAGTGGAAGAAAATATTTACAATCAAAATGAGCGTCACGATATTCTTGAGAGAAAAATATATTATTACCGGCATTCTCCGCCTGCGCCGGTCGTGTTAACAAAAACACTCAATGTTGTTATTGATACTTTAGTGATTCCAGATATTTTCTTTGCGACCGCAAAATATCAACTTACTGAAAAAAATTATGGAGTGCTCGATAGCTTTTGCAATAAAATAAAAGATAAAGAAATAGACTCGTTGATTTCGGAAGGTCATACAGATAGCGTTGGAAAAACAAGTTATAATCAGAAGCTTTCTGAAAATAGAGCGAGCACAGTCGCGCAATATATTAGGCAAAAAATATTTCTTCCAGACGACAGATTAGTAATACGATTTTATGCGAGCACAAGACCCGTTGCAACGAACAGCACTGATGAAGGAAGGCAAAAAAACAGAAGAGTTGAGATTTATCTATACTCCCATTATTAAGTTGAACGATTGAATAGTTGAGATGTAGGAAGACTAATCAACTATTCAACCTTTCAACTTCCTCAGAATTTCACTCACAATTTTCTCTGCATGCTCTCTGGAGTTTTCTATAAACCATAAATGCGTGTTCATACCGCCGCAAACCACCCCTGCGAGATAAATATTTTTCACATTTGTTTCCATGGTTTCTGAATTATAAGTCGGCAGTAAATTTTCATCATTTGATAATTCAATTCCCATCTTTTTTAAAAAATCAAAATTGGGTTGATAGCCTGTCATCGCAATCACATAGTCATTTTCGATAGTCACTATTCCGTCAGGCGTTTTTATATCCACTTCCTTTTCCTGGATAGCCATCACCGTTGAATTCACAAAAGCCTTTATGCTTCCTTCCTTAATGCGGTTTTCAATATCAGGCTTCACCCAATATTTTACACGCCTACCAATTGCCTCTCCTTTTATTACCATCGTTACTTCTGCGCCCTTGCGCCATGTTTCCAAAGCAGCATCCACAGCAGAATTGCTTGCGCCGACCACCAACACTTTTTGCATCGCATAAAAATGCGGCTCTTTATAATAATGAGTGACCTTCGGCAAATCTTCGCCCGGCACATTCATCAGAACGGGTATATCGTAAAATCCTGTTGCGATGATAATATTTTTTGCAAGATATTTTTGTTTTGAAGTAACCACTTCATGAATATCATTTGCATGATTAACTTCAATCACTTTTTCCTGCAAGTGAATGTTGAGATGACCCGAAACTGCGATGCGGCGATAATATTCAAGCGCTTCTGGTCTGGTTGGTTTTGGGTTATTGCTCACAAAAGGAACGCCGCCAATTTCAATCCGTTCTGATGTGGAGAAGAAACTCATGTTAGAAGGATAGTTATAAAGCGAATTCACAAGACATCCTTTCTCTAAAATCAAATAATTCAAATTTGCTTTTTTTGCCTCAATGCCACATGCAAGCCCGATGGGACCGCCGCCAATAATAATAAGATCGTAATTAGTATTCATTTTGTCAAAGTTAAGAGTTCGGATTTAGTTAATGGTTGGGGGTTCATGGTTCATGGCGAATGGTTCATAGCCGTTCAAAAGAAATGGTGATACAAATAATTTTGCATCTTCTTCCTATGAACTATTAACCATGAGCTATGAACCATTAACCACCAACCATCAAAATGAAACATCAACTAATTAAAAAATCACTACATTCATTGCTCAAATTTTATTTATGGAAAATTTAGCTCAGTACTGGTGGATCTTAATTATAGTTTTTTTTCTATTCAGCTCATGGGTGACTGTAAACCAAGGATACATTTATGTGATCACGATGTTTGGCAAATACAGACGGGTACTCACTCCCGGACTTAGCATTAAAATTCCATGGCTTGAGCAGGTTTCAAAACGCATCAGCATTCAGAATCGATCAGTGGAATTAGAGTTTCAAGCAGTTACTGTCGATCAGGCAAATGTATATTTCAAAAGCATGTTATTATATGCCGTGCAAAATGCAGATGAAGAAACAATAAAAAAAGTTGCATTCAAATTCATCAGTGATAAAGATTTGATGCAAGCACTCACACGAACCATTGAAGGAAGTATTCGTGCATTCGTCGCTACAAAAAAACAAGCAGAGATA
>CAIYPC010000068.1 GCA_903927975.1 uncultured Bacteroidota bacterium
AGCAGTTTGTATAATCAGGAATTTTTGCATCAATCAAATTTAGTTATAGAAACATTGAAATGAATTCTCCTCTAATATCAATCCCGTATTATTGTTGCGGTTCCATCTTTATTCCATTTAACAATAGCGGAAGGCTTTCGGCTTGATGAATCATCTTTTCTGTATTGCACAACATAATCAACATTGTTTTTTATTTCATCAGAAATTTCTACAAAAAATTGTGGTGGGATTTCTCCTGAAATATTTGCAGAAGTGGAAACAAGCGGCTTTCGCAATCTCTTGATAAGATTCTTACAAAATATTTCTTGAACTAACCTTATTGCAATTGTTCCATTGGCATGGATCAGATTAGCTGCAAACCCGATTGCTCCATCATAAATAACGGTTGTTGGCTTCTTCACGTTTTTTAAAAAATCAAAAACCTGGAGATCAGGATTGCTTGTGTATTTAAGGATATCACGTTCGTCTGCAACGAGCACAATCATACTTTTTGATTCGCTTCTTTTTTTCAGTTCATATATTTTTTGAACGGCATCTGCATTGGTAGCATCGCAACCGATTCCCCAAATGGTGTCAGTTGGGTATAATATCATCCCGCCATTGCGAAGTACTTTCAAGCATTCTTCTATATCATTTTGAAAATCCAACATCAACATTGTTTTTTGCAAGAGCGCAAAATTACAGTCTTATTAATGGCAGAAAAATTCTTTCTATAATCGATATGCAACACCTGCCTGTATGAAGAATGAATTATATAATTTTTCGGTGGATTTTCTATTAGCAAGTTGAATACCGCTGGTTGTTTTAATTACCACATGAACCTCAGAAGCATTCGTTGGTATTGCGTAGATCGGGGTAATATTTAAAGTAAATTTTTTAATTGTATAAGTAATTGGCAAGCTGAATTCATAATCCATCACTTTAAATTTTGAAGCATCAATAACATTCGCGTTTATCGAATAGCTAATCGAATCCCGTCGCAATAGTTTTCTTAGAAGCAATCTTTTAATCGCATAGCGGCGAAGCTCATAATAGGAATTATAATAATTCTCGGTACTTGCATTTGCGACAGCAGATGGGGTGATTTGTAATTTATTTTTAGCTGCATAAAAAGTATGCTCAAGACCAAAACTGCCAGCATAATCTGTAGCCTGCCCAAAAATAAGTGCCCCTGTTACAACAGGCGTTATAAAGTTAAAATCGTAGCTAAATGCAGCCGCAAAAGTTTCTTTGATTTCTGATTCAACATTATAACTGCTACTGCTATAAAAAAATTGGCTGCCCGTAACCTGCATTTGAAAATCTCCAAAACGATGTAAGTAACCCGCTTCTATGGTGAAGAGATCAAACCTGTTTTGCCCTGATGTAGGGAGATAGGATGCCGATGCATTTATATATAGACCTGATTTGTGATAATAACCGACGGATGGCGTGATGTATGGAGTTGCTACTGAATCTTTGCGACCGAAATAAACATTATTACTTAAAAATGCCACTTCAATTTTAAGATAAGATTTCTTTTTTGGATGAATCAAACTGTCCAATTCTTTTTCAAAATCTTTGAGAGAATCCTGAAGATTAAAAATGAGTGAATCAGTAGCTTTTATATGTGAGCTGTCTTGTGCTTCTG
>CAIYPC010000069.1 GCA_903927975.1 uncultured Bacteroidota bacterium
ACAACTCACAACTCACAACTCACAACTCACAACTCACAACTCACAACTCACAACTCACAACTCACAACTCACAACTCACAACTCACAACTCACAACTCACAACTCACAACTCACTGCTTCACCAAAACAATCTTCGACCGGTCAGCTTTATAGATGTCCTCATAGAATTTTGCAATCAATGCGTAATCTGAAGGAAGAAATTTGCCTCTATATTGTTCGCGCATGCGATAATATAAAATTTTGTCGGGCATGAGTTTTACATAAGAAGAATATTTGCCGAACTTATTCTCAATTTTTAAATCTTTGGGCATTGCTTCTGGCTGAAAGCCAGAAGGGATACTGATTTCAACGCTATCAATATCTCGATACTCATCTTTAATTTCAACATCATATTTCCTCACCTCTTCCACTTTTAGTTTATCCCCAGATCTTGTTAAAATATTGGGAGCTATAAACAACCGCCGACCACTTACCTGAGCGTAATTTGAAGCCGTGAGCACAAGTGTTTCATAAACACTTGGGATAATATTTTTTTCTTCTTTATAATCGAATTTTACAACATCATAAGTTGGAAGGCTGATTTCTGATTTCAGGTATTCCATCATCTTATCTTTTGATAATCCATTTATATACATCTCCAGCTCGTCCTGACGTTCAGCCCTATATTGCGTGTTAACCGTAACAGATAAATTCCCTTCTTCGTTGATCACTGCATTTATTTTTCGCAATTGCAAATTATCTGCTGCAAAATAGGACGGGGTTTTTACAACGCGGCCGCCTGTTTCATCAATTAAAACGGCTTTTCTATTTCCAGTAAACCCTCCTGCGTAGCCAGGTGATTTTGTTTGACTCGTACATTCCAGCCAGATACTATCCTTGCCCATCGGCACACAGCATGTTGCATGGTTGAATTGAGAGCAGGAAAAATCCTCAACTAAGTCAGACGGATCTTCGCCCGCTTCTATCTCAACATATTTTGCGGTGATCCCTGCCTCTTTCAATAAAGCTATCATATAATTCGAGAGTGCCTTACAATCGCCATAGCGTTTCGTTGCAACATAAGTCGCATCAAAAGGCTGCCAGCCACCAATGCCAAGCTGTACGCTTATATAGCGAGTGTTTTGCTGAAGAAAATTGTATAGAGCATAAATTTTCTCTTTCTTATCTTTTAAATTATCAGTAAGCTCATGCACTTTCTTTTTGATGTCATCGGGCAAAATATCCCTGCCTTTTACTAACTGATAAATAAACTTGCCATAGTTTTCCCATGTGCTCATGTTTCCGCTATATCCTTGTGCTGCAAAATCAGATGGAGCAATTATAACATAAGGCACCAACTGATCCCAAGAGGGAGCTAATACTTCACTGCTTTTAGCAGTAAGATTTTCTGTTTCCCATGTATATATTTTTTTCCCTTGTTCTTCTTTAATAGTTGGCTGAATGGAACAGTTGACCGACTTATATCTCAATTGATAATCTTTGGGAGCAATCACAACATATTTTGTGTGCTGCACCGCCACTTTGTTAATTCCCTGAGGCATCCAGTCGTCAATATGGAGGATGCCATTTATCTCGTCTTCTTCTTCATAGTCCACAGTATATGGATATGTTTTATTATAAAAATCATATTCTTTATATCGTTCACTTGTCATTAAGCTGAACCCATCATTTTCACTAAAGTCACCCATATCCTTTAGTTTGATATGCTTCAACTGTTTTCCCGAAGCATCGTAAAGATATCCGGACACGCTATTGATACTGTTAAAACTTCCATAGCGGGTTTTATATCTTCCTAAATGATCTGCGGATTCATTTAGTATTGTATAAACATGACGCTCGTGTTCTACAGCTTTACCCGGAGATTTTATTTCGAAGATTTTTTCTTCATAACGAGTCACCGCGTTTGCATTTTTTTTCAATGAATCTGGTATCAGAGAAACATTATAGTCCTGAGCAGACAATGCTATAGGAGTAGAAAATATTAATGCTGACAATATCTTTCTCATAGATTTATTTTTTCTTTTTGAAAACAATCTGCTCACTTTGTTTTTTTACTACAAAAGCAAAAAAATCGCGAAGAGAATTATAATCATCGGGTAGAAAAAAAGCTTTATTCAATTTTAAATGACAGCGCAATTGTATATTGGTTTCGCTTTTCTGAATAATGTATTCAAAAAAACCTTCACTACCATTAAAGTCAACCTTTGCTGACTTCGGCATTTCATCAACAACATAACCGGTAGGTATCTCAGCGCTCAGATTATAGATTTGATCTATTGGATAAAACATCTCAACAGGATATTTTCTTTCAGCCGCCTTGAATGGGTTTTCTTTAAATCCTTCATCCATCATTGGGCTGAAATAAATAACATCATCAGCACTGTTTTTATAACTAAACTCATAATGAACTTTTACTGGCTCATCATATAATTTAAGTGAATCAATTCCTGTATTTTCTATCTTCAGATCGGAAAGGCTTGACAAATCTATTTTTTTGAAAAAACCTTCTTGTTCTTCTTTTGCAACTCTTTTTCTGATATTATATGACCCATAATATCCCGGCACAGATTCATAGCTACCACCCATCACCCCATTTCCTTTTTCATCATTTACGATAAAAACAGTTGTTGATTTTGCTTCTTTGATGGAGTCTGATAAAAAATAAACGGCCCCTGAATCTGTGTTACAGATAATGCGGGCATGCCCATTATAACAGTTAGGATCCAGTTTGTCAAAACCAAGCTGAGGATGGGATGCATCTAAATAATAGATTTTATTATATATTTTCACCCTGCAGATTAAGTAGTTTAATCTATATGTTAAAAAATATTGAGAAGGGTTATATCCATATTCGCGTGTGCTTAATAAAACCGGATCTGCATGGATTCCTTTTTTTCTTAACATCGCAATCAAGAATAGATTAATATCCCCAACACTTCCGCCCCCTCTTTTTATAACATCATCCAATGTGGTAGTAATATATTCGTAATTATGATCGTTGCATGTAAAATTGCTTCTCACATAATTATAAATGGCTTTTGCTTTGTCAAGATTGTTATATTGATCGTCACCTATCTTGTCTGATTCTTTTGAACCATTAAAATATCCCTCGCGTATTGGCTCCCCAAAATGACTTATTCGCAGAAGCCGCTCTGTAGCAGTTTGCCAGGTATTGTCCACATCCGTGCTTGATTCTCCGTCAGAATATTTGGATAGCTGAAACTGAATTTTATAAACGTAATTATCGGGAGTGGAAACATAGCTTTCATTCCCGAATGCAGCCACATCTTTCATCACCCAGCGATGTATTGCAATTGTTGCGAGGACTGAAAACGTGCTTTGATGAGCTTTGCTTTTGATTGCAAAGTTTTTGATGCTCTGACTTCCCTGATCAATATAAAAATTGTGATTGCCTTGTTTAAAAAAAGTATATGTATTCAGACTTGGAATGTTGACCTCATATTCGCTCCAAAGACAGGGATACGATACATTTTGAAATCTCCATGGCGGAAGGGTATAGTCAAAATCTGATGTAATACTATATGAATATTCAATAATCGAGCCTTCCTTTGCTCCGGGAATGGTGAATTTTTTCAGGTTATTGTACCCATTATACTTTTCTATAAAAATATCTTTCTTATCAAGTTTTGTTTCAACTACTTTTCCATTTTCTATATTATAAGCAACAGCATTCACGCTGTCAATCGTTTCTTCCTCTTTTCCATCAACCCGTAAATCCACTACTACAGTCGCTTCATCAAGTGCATTTTTACTGATTACTTTTATTCTTTTTTGTCTCTTGTAAACATAAGACATCCATCCTGTATTATTACCCATAAATCTTACATTACCGACATCCGCAATAATCACCGCTCCGGCATTGCTATCAACAACATTTGATTTAGGAAGTGTAAAATCTGAAACAGAAACTTTGCCAAACACAACAGGCGTTTTTTCCTGAGCTGCGACAAATTTTGTAAGGGCAAGTAATATATAAAACAAAAATGCTTTATTAGTCATGCATTTTTTTAGAATGAAGTTTATTCTTTTCATGGCAAGTTATTTTTTCTTTTTGAAAACAATCTGCTCGCTCTGTTTTTTTACAATGTAAGTAAAGAACTCACGAAGAGAATTATAATCGTCAGGTGTAAAATTCGCCTTGTTTAATTTGATGCGGCTCCGCAATTGTATGTTGCTTTCGTCTTTAACAACAAGGTATTCAAAGAAGCCATCTGCATCATTCAATAATACCTTACTTGATTTTGGGATTTCATCAACGGTATAACCTTCAGGTATCTCCATATTAAATGTGTAAATTTCATCAGATGCGTAAGGCATTTCAACTGGATATCTTCTTTCTGCAGCTTTAAAAGGATTTTCCTTGTGGGCTTCAGACATCATCGGGCTGAAGTAAACAATATCTTCCGTGAAAACATTTTTTAAAGTAAAATCATAATGAACCGATGCGGGAAAATCAGGCTGCTTCAAGGAATCAATGCCTCCATTTTCAATCTCAATTTCACCTACGAAGTGAGATTTGATATCCTTGAAATAATCTTTCTCCGCTTTCTTTCTGAGCTGATCTCTTAGCTCATATGATTCAACATATCCTAAGTCTGATTTGAAGCTTCCGCTTAACGCATTTTTTTGTTTCGGATCACTAATAATGAAGACTGATGTCAGCCTTAGTTCTTTCAATGAATCTGGCTCTAAATAAACAGGCTGAGGCATTCCCTTCGTTAGCATTCGTGCATGCCCATTATAGCAATATTGAGGAAGGCGACCAAAACCCATTGCAGGTTGGCTTGCATCAAGGAAATAATATGAATTATTGACATTAGCAGCACATACAACATAATTAAAACGATCTATCAGCGGATAAATCTCATTGGTTTTTCCATGTGAGCGTGTGCTTAAAATTATAGGTGTTGCCGAAATATTTTCGTGAGTAAGCATGGCAATCAACAGTAGATTTATTTCTGCAGCACTTCCGGATTTGTTTTTAAAAACAGTTTTCAAATTATTACTCATGTATAAACCCGAATGACTTGTGCAAGTGAAGTTATCGCGTATATAAACAAAAATTTTTTCCGCTTTTTGATAGTTGTCTTTTGCTCCATTAGTAATCACTTTTATATCATCGCTCATCCATCCGTTGTTCTTGTTGATGTCAATCCCAAAATCTTCGCTCTCTATAAGTCTTTCTCCTAGTTTAAGCCAGTTGCCAAGAATATCCTGATAAGGGGAATTGGGATAATGAATCGAGGAAAGTTGAAATTCAATCTTTGAAATATGGTTTGCAAGTGTTGTTGTAAATTTTTCTTCTTTAAGAGGAGGAACATTTTGCATCACAAAACGAGTGTCAGTAGCCGTTCCTTCAAGATTAACAAGATCCGATTTGTCTGCTCCATTATTAATACTTATCTGATACTTTTCGAATAAGGTAGTGCTTTCCCTTGCAAATTGCTGATAACCTTGCGCAAGGGTTACATAATTAAAATATTCAGGAATTGCCACTTCATATTCGCTCCAGAGTACAGGATATTCGCCTTGAAACTCCCAGGGTTGAAGATTAAATAAAAAATCGGAAGCTTGTCTGTAAGAAAACTCTATAATTGATCCTTCTTTTACAGCGGGAAATGTAAATTTTTTGATGATGAGGCTCTTCGTGGATTTTTCAGTGAATATGGATTTATCATCTAGCTTAGTTTCTACTATCTTTCCATTTTCAAGGTTATAAGTAACAGCCTTTAAGTTTTCGAGCTTTTCTTCCGCGTTTCCGCTCGTGTAAAGCGGAATTTCTACCGTCGCCAAATCAATACCATTCTTATTAATTATTTTCGCCCTCCTGAAGTGTGTAAAATTTATTGAAAACCCGCTTTTATTGTTGCCTACAAATTTTGAATCGCCCATGTCTGCAATAACAACTGCCGCTGCTCCTGAATCGTATTTGCTTTTGGAAAGATCAAAATCCGCCGCAGAAATTTTGCCGAACTTAATGTTTAATTTGCTTTGGGCTGAGAGCGCTGT
>CAIYPC010000070.1 GCA_903927975.1 uncultured Bacteroidota bacterium
GCCATCATGTAAAAATTTCACAGTGAATAAGGGCGCAAATATTTGATATATCGTGTCTGCTAACAGTATCATGTTATAATAAAATAATCTGTTTCTACTTGTTGTATCAACGGCCCAGGAATATTAGTTAAGCTATCGATGGTAACCATTCGCATGCGATACACCACCGATGGAAAATATCTTCCCCCAAGAACCGACCATATTTCATGTAATTGCTGCAGGTTAAGACTCACCATGTCCAATATCAACTTTTCAATATTGGGATCAAGTGCTGGTGTGTTGATATGATCATACACATATTTTTTCTGAAAAACACCAATAACATTTTGAAGATCCTGCAATGAAAGACCATAGCCACCTGCACGCCTCACTGATGTAAATAACAAAGTGAGGTATAAATGAACAGCAGGATTTTTCATGATAATCCCTCCATCTTTGCGGATATAATTGTTCGGGTCGCGGGAAATCCTGTTCTCTTCTATATTGATTAGAGAAATGATGACATCTGCATTTACTCCATTATTATTGGCATCATTTACAATCTCGCTGATATTGCCGAGATCGGCATTCACCGCATTATTGATCAGTTCCTGACGAATAATATCTACAGCAGGGAAAATCATTATGAATAGGTTAATACAATCTCATTTCGAAAAAAAATTTCCGATTAGCATAGGGAAATAAAATCCATGTTCGGGAAATTTTTATGACCCGAAGCCTTCATCATTTTTTTGTGGCAGTAATAGAAAAGCTGTTCCTGTCTTTGCTTAATTCCGAGTGCAGATAATAATCAGTTAGTGCTCAATTGTTAAAATGCGGGATAAGATTTATCTTGCAAATAAGGCATCGGGAAAAATATTCATTAGGTCTTACGTGTAAATTAAAACCAAGGTATGCCAATTAAAAATCCCCAACAATACCCCTTTAGTGGTATATACCACAGAAGCTCAAAACTGGATGCAAATCTCAACAGCCCTTAAAAAGACAAAGTCTTTCATGGGCAAAAAAAATAAAAAATTGTTTTATTAAAGGATAACAGTGATGCATAACCGTAAAACAACTGATTACCACAACATGATTCATACAGCTATGTAATAAAATTCATTTAACAATTTAAAGCTTTAGCATGTCAAATAAATTGGAAGGAAAAATTGCAGTTGTTACTGGCGGCACGAGCGGTATTGGTTTGGCTACAGCAAAAGAATTTACTGCGCAAGGAGCAAAAGTTATTATTACAGGAAGGAAAAAAGATGAAGTTGAAAAAATTGCAAATGAAATAGATGGCATTGGCATTGTTTGTGATCAAAGCAAATTATCTGACATTGAAAACTTGGTAACACAAGTCAAATCGCAATTCAGTTCAATTGATATATTATTTGTGAATGCCGGCATCGTTTTGTTTTCCTCGATTGAAGAAGCAACCGAAGATCATTTTGATAGAATCATGGATACAAATTTCAAAGGCAGTTTTTTTACTTTGAGCAAATTTATTCCGCTTATTGCTGAAGGCGGAGCAATCACATTGCTTTCGTCAATCAATGCCACAACAGGACAATCTAACTCTGCCATTTATTCGGCAAGCAAAGCAGCACTGCTTGCACTTGTAAAAGTCGGTTCAACGGAACTTGTAAAAAAAGGGATTAGGATTAACGCAGTTTGCCCGGGACCAATAAGCACAAATTTATTAGCACCTGCTGGTCTTGATAATGCAACCGTTCAAAAATTTGCGTCTGAGACTTTGAATAAAATACCGATGAAAAGATTTGGCAAGCCAGAAGAAGTCGCAAAGCTGGTTGCATTCCTATCGAGTGAAGATGCTGCTTTCATCACAGGTTCTGAATATGTAATTGATGGCGGAACGAATGTGAATCCGATTATTGGATAAATTTGTAGTCACAAAAAAAACAATCATGAATCATATTGTTAAGCTGGTCGATATAAAACAAGTAACACATGATGTGAAATGTTTTAGGTTTGAAAAACCAGCAGGCTATCATTTTTTGCCGGGGCAAGCAACTGATGTATCGATTAACAAGCCAGGTTTTGAAGAAGAATTAAGGCCATTCACTTTCACAGCACTGAACGATGCGCCTTATCTTGAATTTACAATCAAGCGATATCAAGATCATCATGGCGTAACAGATCAATTGCATCAATTAAAAGTGGGCGATGAACTTATTATCAGGGATGTTTGGGGAGCAATTGAATATAAAGGCGCTGGATATTTTATTGCAGGCGGCGCTGGTATCACTCCTTTTGTTGGGATATTAAGATCACTGCAAAAAGAAAATAAAATTGCAGGCAATAAACTTTTCTTCTCTAATAAAACTTCTGCTGATATTATTTATGAAGAAGAACTAAAACACATTCTTGGCAAAGAAGCTGTTTTTATTTTGTCGAGAGAAAATAAAGAAGGATATGAGAACGGTCGAGTTGATGAAAAATTTATCAAGAAAAATATTACTGATTTCGATAAACATTTCTATATCTGCGGTCCTGATCAGATGGTAAGTGATCTGACAAAGAATTTAGAAAAAGCAGGAGCTAAAACAGATGCGTTGGTTTTTGAGAAATGAGATGGTGAATGGTCTATGGTGAATAGTGAATCACTCACTTACCACTTACCACTTATCACTTACTACTTATCACTTAATACTCACAACTCACATATAAACCACCTTCCCCTTCACCATTGTCATTTGAATATTTATATTTTCATCAAAAATAATAATGTCTGCATCTTTACCAGCAATCAATGAACCCTTCTGCTGATCAATATTCATTATGCGTGCAGGCACAATCGTCATCATCTTTACTGCATCAACCAGCGATGAACCTGCAAGCTTTATCATATTGCGAACGAGTTTATCAGCGGTTGCAATACTGCCAGCAAATGCGCTCCTATCGGGTAGTTTGGCAACACCATCTTCAATAATAACTTTTACTCCATTTTTTTGAGAACCTAAAATACTTTCGTTTTCAGTTGTTCCAGCAGCACGCATCGCATCAGTAATAAGTGCTACACGATCTATTCCTTTGATCTTGCATACCAATTTAAGAAGCGGTGCAGGTAGATGAATCCCATCAGCAATTATTTCTACATCCATTTCATCGATCAGATAAACACCTTCTACCACACCTGCATATCTAAAACCATTTCGTCTCATTACGCCCGACATCGCGGAATAAAAATGCGTGGCCAATGAATAACCGTTTTCAAAAGCTTTCATCACATCTTCTGCAACGCCATCAGTATGCGCAACGGAAGGAAGAATCCCTTTCGATTTTGCATAGCGCCCAAACGCAAGTGCACCCTCTAATTCGGGAGCTGCACTCCATCTAGCAATAGAATTTCCAGCATGCGCAATGATTTCTTTGTATTCTGCTTCATCCGGATTTCTGATATAGCGCGGATCTTGTGCGCCTCTTTGCTCCATAGCAAAATAAGGCCCTTCAATATGCATGCCCATGAACTGCGCTCCTTGTTTATTTTGTTTCAACGCTTCCTGATAAATATCCAACGTATTCAGCAAATCTTCTTTTTCAGCAGTAAGCGTTGTAGGAAACATCGCAGTTGTTCCATAACGTGCATGCGTATCTGCAATTGTTAAAAAAGCAGCTACCGTTCCATCCATAAAATCGCTGCCGCCGCCGCCATGAATATGAATATCGATAAAACCCGGGGATACATATTTTCCTTCCGCATCTATGATTTTTGCGTTCGGCGAATCAATATCACCTTCACGTATATCCGTAATTTTATCCCCAGTAATCAGCATGGAGGCATTTTCAACAATTCCATGAGGAGTTATTGCACGAGCATTAATAATTTTTATTTTTGGTGCTGACATAAATTTTACAGCGCTAATTTCTAATTATCATTTCCTTAAACAGAGAGAAGTGAAGCTGAATCTATATCAAGATAAAGAAAACAGTTTGGATGTTTCTGTAATATACTTGCAGGATAAGAGTTGCTGATATCGTTCTCCAATGTATTTCTAACTGCCACTGCTTTCCGTTGATCAGGCACTGAACAAATAATATTTTCAGAAAGCATAATCTGTTTTATTGACATGCTGATTGCTTCTGTGGGAACATCAGCAATTGTAGCAAACCATCCTTCATTCATTTGTTGCTTGCGACATAATTCATCAAGCTTTACAATAATATAAGGTTCGTCTGTATCAAAATCCGCAGGAGGATCATTAAAAGCAAGATGACCATTTTCTCCAATGCCCACAAGCGCAACATCAATTGGAGATGCCTTGATCAAATCACTCAATCGCTCACATTCCTGTGTTGCATCTTCTTCAGCGTTTATAAGATTCGCCGCAGCGAGCAGAGGCAATTTATCAAGAAAACGTTCTTTTAAATATTTACGAAAACTTGCGCCATGCAAAATAGATATACCAATATATTCATCCAAATGAAACATGGTCACTTTGCTCCAATCAATTTCGGGTTCAGCGATCAATTGATTAAGCGTCTCAAACTGACTTGTGCCTGTAGCTAAAATTATATTCGCGGATCCTTTATCCTCAATTGTTTTTTTTATTAATGCAGCAGCATGACTGCCTGCGGCGAAACCTAATGCTTTAGGAGTTGATTCAACATTGATATTCATTCAAGAAATTTATAAAAATTATTTGACAGTAGTTAAATTTCCATGGCTTATCGACATATCGACCGGGTTATTTGTTTTCCATCCACCACGTGTAAAATCAGGCACATCAATAGGTGCAGAGCGATGCGCAACAGACCATTCGCTTAAAGGAGCAATCGCACTCCACAGCGCAGCATTGTACACATCATTATCCATTGGTAGGCCATTACGCAAACAATCTATCAATCTCCAATCCATCAAAAAATCCATTCCGCCATGTCCACCGATTTGCTTCGCCATTTCTCCAAGCCGCGTGACGATGGGCAGCGTATATTGTTCTTCCAGTTTTTTAAAATCAGCATCTGAAACCCAACCATCACGATTGATTGCGATGCGTGGGGGATCTGGATATTTTTCAGCAATGGCTTTTGTTCCGCTGATCACATGCATCCTCGAATAAGGTCTGGGAGAAGTAACATCATGCTGCATAACAATCACTTTTCCCGCATGTGTTCGTATTGAAGAAATATTAAAATTCCCCCTGAAATTACTTCCAACAAAAGGTTCAAAAATTTTATCATTCGCTGCAGCTTCTTTCGCCATTTGTGCAAGCATAAAATCATTGCTGCTTACAGATGTCATGTATTCCATTTTGTCGCCACGATTGATATTCATGATTTGGCACAATGGCCCCAATCCGTGCGTAGGATATAGATTACCGTTTCTCGTTGCATTTTCTTTCAGCCGCCATAAATCATAACGCGCATTCTTATCAAAAAGACTCGGCGCTAAATCATGAAGATATCCTCCTTCGCAATGAACAATCTCACCAAAAAAACCTTGTCTCGCCATGTTCAGCGTAAGCAATTCAAAAAAATCATAACAACAATTTTCGAGAATAATGCAATGCTTCTTATTCTTCTCAGAGGCATCCACCATCTGCCAACATTCTTCCAGAGTTCTTGCTGACGGAACTTCTACACCAACATGCTTTCCATGGTTCATTGCATAAACAGCAATGTTTGCATGAAGCGTCCACGGTGTTGCGATATAAACCAGATCAATATCATTTCGTTCGCACATTCTTTTCCACTCGTCTTCTTTTCCAGAATATAATACAGGATTATGTGCAGATCCTTTTAAGCTGTCCTTAGCTTCTTGTGCCTTTTCAGGTCTTATATCGCAAAGCGCATTAATGCTTACGCCGTCAATATGATTAATGCGTGGAACTGCCGCTCCTCCTCTATTTCCCAACCCAACAAAGCCAATGCGAACAACATCCATTTTAGGCGCAGCATAACCACACATATTGAATATTTGATTGGGTGAAGATGGGGCAGAACCAGAAAGAGAAGCATTTCCCTTCGCATCAAATCCTGACACGCCGCCTGCTAAACCAGTTCCGAGCAAACCAGTTATCCGCAAAAAATCTCTTCTATTATTACGCATGATCATTAACGTTTAAGAAAGAATTATTTGATAGTCAAACTAAATTCATGATTTATTAAATCTTGATTATCACAGATCAACTCTCTTCATTCTTGGCGCTAGCAAATGCATAATAATCCATGCCAGCAAATATGCAAACCCACAAATGATAAACATGATATAATATCCTGTTTCAATTTTTCCCAATGCTTTGAAATGATCAAACATTAGTCCTGCGAGTTTTGCAATCAGCATGCCACCAAGTGCGCCTGCCATTCCGCCAATTCCCGTTACTGACGCAACTGCTTTTTTAGGGAACATATCAGAAGCGGTAGTGAAAATATTTGCAGACCACGCTTGATGCGCCGCAGCAGCAAACCCAATAATAATAATTGCCATCCACATATTAATGCTGCCAAGATATTGTGCGAACACAACTGGTAATGCACATGCTGCATAAATCAACATAGAAGTTTTTCTTGAACGATAAACTGGCCACCCTTTCTTAATAAAATTCATTGGAAGCCAACCACCGAAAACGCTACCGAACGTTGATATGATATAAACCAATGCAACTGGCAATGCAGTTGCAGTTCCATCCAAATGATATTGTGCTTTTAAAAATGCGGGCAACCAGAATAAATAAAACCACCAAACAGGATCCGTTAAAAACTTACCAAACACAAATGCCCATGTTTGTTTGAACTGAAGCAACTTCAACCAAGAAATTTTTATTTTGACTTCGTTATTATCTGTTGAAGAAATTTCGTCCGCATCACTATGTATGTAATCATATTCTGCTTTTCCAAGTTTCTTATGCTTTGATGGAGATTCATAAGTGAGAAACCAAACAATCAACCATATCAAACCAACTGCTCCGGTGATAATGAATGCCCATTTCCAACCTAGGCTTTTTGCAATGAACGGGACTGTAAGCGGAGCAGCAATTGCACCAATGGCAGCGCCCGAATTGAAGATGCCCGTTGCGAATGCCCTTTCTTTTTTAGGGAACCATTCCGCAACCGTTTTAATCGCCGCAGGAAAATTTCCTGCTTCGCTCAAACCTAATGCGGATCTTGCTATGATAAAACCAAAAGTGCTGTTCACCAGCGCATGTCCTATTGCAGCTAGACTCCACATCACTAACGATAATGCATATCCTAATTTCGTCCCAATCCAATCAATAAAACGACCTGCCAGCAAAAGACCAATGGCATAAGAAAATTGAAATGCAATAACAATGTTTGAATAATCTGATTCAGACCAGCTAAATGTTTTTTCAAGTTCTGATTTTAAAAGGCTGATTACAGAACGGTCGAGATAATTGATGGTAGTTGCAAAAAAAACAAGCGCACAAATTGTCCATCGATATTTGCCAATGGTTCCATTTTGTTCTGGTTGAATCATTTCAATTTTTTTATATGGCAAAAAAATGTGCGCTTATCATAATTCCAAATTCCTTAGATAAGAAAGAATTTGTTGTTTTGTCTGATCGGTAGCATCTCCTCGTACATGCAATTTTCCGAATGCCGCAGCAGCAGAAAAATTAATTGTTTGCTGAAGATCTGATTGGTTATAAAAACCATCTATCAATCCAGCCATAAAACAATCGCCGCTTCCCACTTTATCAATAATATTATTTGTGAAAAATTCAGGTGAAATAAATTGTGAAGAACTGTTATTCAGCGTTGCATAATATTTCAATCCATCTTCCATATCAAACCGAAAAGTGTTTGCCACTGTTTTGCATTTTGGGAATTGCTGCATTATCTTTTTCGACGTTTCAGTTGCATGTTGAAGGTATGCTTCTTTATTTTTTTTGTGAAGGATATTCTCATCCACTTCAATTCCCAATAAACTATTTGCGCCCCAGATATTTCCCATCACCAAATCGCAATATTTAACCAGTTCGGGCATTACCTTTGTTGGCGTTTTTCCATATTGCCAAAGTTTTGACCGATAGTTTAGATCGACTGAAATGCTAATCCCTTTTGATGCCGCAGCCATCAGCACTTCTTTGCAAACCATTACAGCATCTTCATTGAGCGCAGGGCTTATCGCACTAAAATGAAACCAGCTTACATCGTTTAAAATTTTATCCCAATCAAGCGTTCCAGGTTTCAGAGATGCAAAAGAAGAATGAGCTCGGTCATAAATAACAGCAGCGTGTTTCAGATCGGTTCCTTGTGGAAGAAAATATATTCCAATTCTGTTTCCAGAAAGATGCATTCCTGAAGTATCAATTGCATTTAGATTAAGCTCATCGATAATATCTGTGCTCAAACTATTATCAGGAATTGCTGAAACATATTTAACAGGTAATTTCCATTTTGCCAATGCATTTGCAACATTCAATTCTGCCCCGCCTACATATACTGGCATTGCGGCTTCATGTATCCATTCACCTTGCAATGAAGGCGACATGCGCAAAAGCAATTCACCAAAACAACAAATTTTTTTCATACAAATTTTGCTCGATAATCCATTTTACAATGCAAAATGTTGCCAGTTAAAATAATTTTTTGCATTGTTAAAGCTAATGTCTTCAATAATCTTTCCTACCCATTCTATATCATTTGGCAATTCTCCATTTTCAATTTCTTCGCCAAATAAATTGCATAAAATCCTTCTGAAATATTCATGTCGCGGAAAAGAAAGAAAACTTCTTGAATCCGTGAGCATGCCCACAAACCTGCTCAACAATCCCATATTCGATAATGCATTTAATTGTTTTGTCATGCCATCTTTCTGATCTAAAAACCACCACGCTGATCCCCACTGAACTTTTCCAGCAACAGATCCATCATTAAAATTTCCAATCATGGCAGCCATCAGTTCGTTATCTGCAGGATTTAAATTGTATATGATTGTTTTAGCAAGCTTATTATTTTTATCAAGTGAATCGAGAAATTTTGAGACTGCTTTGCCTTGTGAAAAATCACCAATAGAATCCCATCCTGTGTCTGGGCCGAGCGTTTGCAACATGCGACTGTTGTTATTCCGCAAAGCACCGAGATGAAATTGCTGCACCCAGTTCTTTTCATGATCCCATTCAGCAAATGTTTTTAACATGGCTGATTTGAATTTCTTTGCTTCAGCCAATTCAAGATTTTTTCCACTTCTAATTTTATCGAAAATTATTTTCGCTTCTTGTTCGGTGCATTCATCAGCATATAATTGTTCCAACCCGTGATCGGAAACAGAACAACCATTAGCAGCAAAAAAATCATGTCTGCTTTTTAATGCACTAATATAATCATCAAAAGAATCAATCATTATATCCGCTGCAGATCCAAGCCTTGTCAAGTATTTATTGAAATTAGTTGTATTATCCACATTCATCGCCGCATCTGGGCGAAATGCAGGAAGTATAGAGACTTCGAAATTTTCTTTTTTTAATTGTTGATGATATTCCAGATTATCAGAGGGATCATCTGTGGTACAAACAAGCCTCACATTCATTTTGCGAAGCAAATTTTTTACTCTATAATCTTTTGACTGCAGCTTCTCGTTGCATTCATCATATATCTCTTTCGCGCTTTCGCCATTCAAAATTTTCTTTATTCCAAAATAGCGCTGCAATTCAAGATGCGTCCAGTGATAAAGGGGATTGCGCAATGTGTATGGAACTGTCTCCGCCCATTTCAAAAACTTTTCTTCATCGCTTGCATTGCCTGTAATAAATTTTTCATCAATGCCATTTATGCGCATTGCACGCCACTTATAATGATCGCCGTTTAGCCATGCTTGCGTAATATTTTTAAAGCATATATCTTCAGCAATTTGCTTTTGCGGAAGGTGACAGTGATAATCAATCACAGGCATTTTAGCAGCATGCTCGTTATATAATCGCTTCGATGTTTTGTTATTCAATAAAAAATCTTCGTCTAAAAATGTTTTCATATTTGTCATTTACAACTTCAGCAGTATTTCGTAAATATAATCCAGTTTAAAAAAACGAAATTATTATTTATGGCTTGAACTATGCCAATGCTGTAAAAATAAATGAAATACATTTTTAACAACGAAAAACATCAGCTTGCTGATGGCATTAAATTAGTGGCAACGCCAATTCTGTTCCATGCATTAATAACGATAATAGCCATTAATACCTGCGAAAGATATTTTTCATCAAACAATTTTGCAGCAGTTGCATAAGTTTCGTCTAAAACGCGGTTGTGGATAAGCGTTACTTCTTCAGTCAGCGCAAGAATAGCCCTCTCCTCTTCGGTAAAAAACGGGGTTTCGCGCCAGGCTGTCAATGCATAAATTCGTTGTTCTGTTTCGCCATGCTCTCTGGCTTCTTTTGTGTGCGCATCAATGCAATAAGAGCAGCCATTTATCTGTGATGCCCTAATCCTGAGCAAATCTTTATGGGTCATATTAATCGGTGCATTTTCAGCATAGTCGTCAAAAGCAAGTATAGCTTTATATGCTGCGGGTTCTGTCTGTTTTAAAGCGATTCTTTTTTGCATGATTGTTTGTTTGTGTTAGCACAAAATTCCGTCATGCATTTTCTTAAAATCTTAATCTACTTCAAGAAATGAAAATTACTTTTTCGCTCTAATCTTACTAAGAAATTCCGGAGTGAAGCCAAGGTATGAAGCAAGCATATATTGTGGCACACGCTGCACAAATTCGGGGAAACTATTGTTGAAATGATGAAATCGCTCTTCTCCGGATTGCGTGAAAATGTATCTCAGTCTCATTATCGAAGCAGCATACGCCTTCTGTAGAATAATCCTGAAGTACCGCTCAAGCGCGGGAATTTTTTTAAAACCTTCTTCCTGTATTTTATTATCTAAAATTGCCACTTCAGTATTTTCAACTGTCTGTATATTGAATTGAGATGGCTTGCCCGAATCAAGGCTACTATAATCTGTCAGCCACCAATTATCAATGGCAAATTGAACGATTTGTTCAGTGCCTGTTTCTGTGATATAATACATCCGCAAACATCCTTTCAAAATAAAATAGTTTGCCGTGCATTTTTGACCCTCTTTCAAAAGATGCTCCTTTTTCTTTACTGTCTCATTTTTAAAATATGATTGCAGGATGGCTTTTTCATTATCATTTAGCAAAACAAATTTGTGGATGTGCGACAATAAGTTTTCGTTGGTCATATTTTAAAAAATAGATTGAAGTATTTTATAGAAAAATAGAAACCTTTGTTTAAACAATGTCAATAAATTTTTAATACCGAGGCAAAAATTCCCCAAAAGCAAATACTTTTTCTTTAACTTAGCGTATTCTTATTAAGTGCTTATTAATCGTTTTTGAAATTCCGCTGCCTTACTTTCAGTTAATTCTCTTGATTTATTAATCTTCTACACATCTGAAGAAATTCAACAGTACACCAATGAAATTGATGATGGCTCTTGATTAGTTTCATCAAAATTTTTTGCGATTCCCTACGAAATAAACGGATGGGTTAATTGTATTAATGTACCTGCAATGAGCAAGGGCATTTATATTGATATATTTTGATCAAACATTTAAAACTAAAAGTTTTTTCCATGAAAAAGCTATGCGTTGCTATATTGATGCTTATTACCTCTGCCTGCACAAAAGATTCAAACTCTTTAGAGCCTGTTGTTGACAGCAAACCCGCAGTTCCAACCAAACCTGTAGTTCTCGGAAATGTAACATTGGTTATTAATGGCTCCCTCAACATTAAAACCACGGGAGTAAATGAAGCCTCATTGGGTATTATCAACTATAGATCTTCATATGAACTTTGTGGAACGGCTGGAACTGATTTACTATGGCCCGTAACACTGCCGCTTTCAGACTCATCAACATATTCGCCTTCTATTTTAATGGACGGGGACAGTCTTACGGTACAACTTGCGCTAGATACTACTTACAACAAATCTTACGATACTATTAGCTTGGTTGTTTTTGAAAATAATATCAGCGTTCAAAACCAGTTATATTTTTCTCCATTTATAAATAACCTGAGCTTCGTTTTTCATGAGGGGAGCAAATATAAGGTTACCGCAACTGTTAAGTAGGCAAAGAAAAAAATTATTTGATGTCATAAGTGCGCTGCACTTTAAATTTAAAACCGGCATCCGAAGATCCGGTTACATTGTAAATAACAACTCTTTTGCCACCTGAAGGTTTGTCGTTTGCATCACCTTCTTTATATATAGGAAATTCCTGCATCAGCTTTCCTTCAAGAAGTGTAAATTGATCATGACCTTTATAACCATCTTTCAATTTTCCGTCTAACACCACATCCGGCAACGCAAATGGTATATAAGATTTGTTTTGGTCTGATATAAACGCATACACAGTCCCAAATTCTCCATTTACACCATTGAAGATATATACAACCATATCAGGAAACCCGTCATTGTTCAGATCGTCAATTTCCGCGCCCTTTAAACGTCCTCTAATCGGAAAGGTCATTTCTCGTGCATCTTTATCAAAACCAACAGGCTTGATATTCAAATCATTTTTTTCCGCGCTTCTATTGCCACAGAAAATTTTATACCCCACTTTGCCCATCTTTAATGTTGAATCTATTTTTCTGAATTGGGCAATACTATTATTTGCCGAAAAAAATAGAGCTATAGCTATTAAAAACACAGGGAAATATTTCATGCGATAAAATTAAAGGAAGGAACTTAATACTGAGAAAAGAATTTAGATAGCTCAAGAATCATTTGGGCATTATTGACAGACTTAAGAAGGGCTAGCATTATGAACTATAAAAATTATATGTTATATTAGATGAACAAATTTTAATCTTTTGGCCAGAAAGCTATTTACGATTACAGCCTTCGTTACTATTAGCGCAATACTTTGTTGGTGCATGTATTGGTTGATTTCGAATAACTAACTATGGCGGGCATATAAAAGTGACAAGTAATAAGTGCTAAGGGATGCATCATGTATGTCATGCAACTTACCACTTACTACTTATCGCTTATCACTTCCCCTCCTCTATTCCTTCATCGCTTCTAATTTCTGCGAAATGATTTTATCTTCCCTGAACATTTGAACACCATCTTTGAATGAAAGATATTGATGACCATTTTTATGATTCATCCTGCTAATGCGACAGAGCAAAACCCAATGTCGAATTATTTCTCCCCATGCAAAAAATATAGAATGCCGAGGATCATATATATGAGTTGGTTCAGAACCCGCACCGTTCACTTCAATGATTGCAAAATTTTTTCCCTGCTTTAATTCTTCCCAGGTATTATAACGAATGTCTAATCTGCCAAAATAAAAACCATCAATTTGTTTACAAATGCCATCAATTGTTTTGGTGAGATCTTCATCAATCAAATGTGAATCGTCAATAAACAAAGCACCCCGAGCGTGATTGCCATAAGGAACCAAGACTTTCTCTTCGCCATCTGGCAAAATCTCAAGTATTTTTTCTCCATACAATTTTTTCAAAACTTCTATTTGAAGTATTGCCCGTTTATTTTTTTGCAACAGTTCATACATGTTATGAGCGCCATCTCCTTTCACTTTTAAAAATTCTTTTCGCACAATGCCCGATAATTTTCCGTTCTTTTCATTTGGATAGCGATAATAAAATATTCCTACTTCATTTTTATAAGGAACAAATTCCTGTATATGAAAATCTACAAAAGCATTTTTTACATAAGCCCTAACATCATCCTCATCTCTCAGCGCTTTCACTCCACGGCCCCTTCCGCCAATATCAGGTTTGCCAATCATCGGGAATGCAAGACCATTTTTATATAATTCGTTCAGCACAATATCTGCATTGCCAGGTATGGAAAAGAAAACTGTTTTTGGGTGAAATGATGATGGGATGAGCGGTGCAATTTCTTTTTTTGATTCATTCAAAAAGCCGCCGTTTTTTATGGTTGGATTTGATGCTGCAAAAAAGAAAAATGATCGTGCCCGCAAGCA
>CAIYPC010000071.1 GCA_903927975.1 uncultured Bacteroidota bacterium
ATGTGTGGCATGTCAGCATTCAAACAACATTGCGCTTTTGGTTTTTGGAAAGCAGCATTAATGAAAGATGCAAAAAAATTGCTCGACAACCGCGCTGAAGGAATGGGCAGTTTTGGTCGCATCACCTCTTTAAAAGACTTGCCTTCAGACAAAGTTATCATTAGCTACATAAAAGAAGCCATGAAATTAAATGATAACGATATAAAAGTTGAAAAAGCAAAGCCATCTGCAAAAAAAGAATTGATAATCCCAAAATATTTCAGCGATGCCATCAAAAAAAATAAAAAAGCATCTGCTACTTTTGAAAACTTCAGTGCCAGCAATAAAAGAGAATATGTGGATTGGATAACAGAAGCAAAAACTGAGGAGACGAGAAATAAGAGATTGGATCAGGTAATTGAATGGATCGCAGAAGGAAAAATCAGGAACTGGAAATATGTAAGATGAAATAGTTTCAGAACTAACGTTAAAATATAACCGAAAATAAAAATTTCATTATTTGTTAAGTTTGCTGAAACTCGGAATTGCCAAGAGATAAACAAATCTAAAATCAGCCCATATTTTTCATAGCTGTTTTCAACTTCATCCACCTAACATAAATTACCATTGACCGATATAATTTTAAGATTTAACTAATTGTGGACACTACAAATCATTAACATTTCGTTTATAAACATTAGCCAAAAAAACAGGTCTATTACAGGTTTACGGAATTTCAATTTCTTAATTTTACAGGTGGTTTTAAAAACTCTTGTTAATCAAAAAACACTAAACAAGTATATATGAAAATTTTCACCCGAATAATGATGATGATGTTCAGTGCAGTGCTTGCGTTTAATACGTCGCATGCTGCTCAGGACACTTGGCCGAAAGTTATCAATGGATCCGACGGATCAACCATAAAAATATATGAGTTGCAGCCGGAATCTTTCAAGGGCAATATATTAAAAGCACGTGCTGCGATTTCTATTTTAGAGAATGGCAAATCAGACCCAACGTTCGGTACATTCTGGGCAGTTGCAACTGTTGAAACAGATAGGGATAACAGAACGCTAACCATGCAGTCGGTAAAAATTCCGAATATCAAATTTCCAGGTCAGGCTGACCCAAATATGATCAGCAGTTTAAAAACAACGCTGGAATCACAGCTTCCTCAGGCTGCAGGCGATATTTCTTTGGATGAAGTTTTATCATCTATCGATCAGAATCAGCAAGAAACAAAGCTTTCTAAGGATCTGAATAACGATGCCCCAAAAGTTTTTTATGTTACACGCCCATCTATTCTTGTTTTGATTGATGGAGAACCTAAGCTTCAGCAGAATAATGATTGGGGTTTGGAAACTGTAATGAATAGCCCATTCACCATCATTAAAAATAATGATGGCAGATTTTATTTGTACGGGGGGAAACATTGGTATGCCGCTCCATCTGCAACAGGTCCTTATAGCTACACCAATGATAATATCCCACAAAATTTACAGAAGGTTCAAAATGCAGTGGATAATGCCAACAGCAGCAATGCTGGCTATGATGATTCTGTGTCTGCAAGCAATCAAAATGAAATATCTGATATAATCGTTAGCACAAAACCGGCAGAACTTATTCAGTCGAATGGCCAGCCTTCATTTACAGCTATTGATGGAACGAGTTTATCATACATGAACAATTCTTCTAATGATATCATCTTAGATAATAATTCAAAACAATATTACGTGCTCATTTCAGGTCGCTGGTTCAATTCTCTGGTGCTTGACGGGCGTTGGCAATATGTGGCGGCAAATGCTTTGCCTGCTGATTTTGCAAAAATCCCAGAAGGTTCCCCGAAAGATAATGTGCTTGCAAGTGTTGCCGGAACTGATGCTGCCCGCGAAGCTATTATGGATGCACAGATACCGCAAACAGCAAAGGTTGAAAGAGCAACTGCTTCCACAAGCGTTGCTTATGATGGCGAACCAAAATTTGAGAACGTGCAAGGAACAGATTTAGATTATGGCGTTAACACACAGGCTTCGGTAATACGTCGCGGCAACACCTATTATTCAGTTGATAAAGGAGTTTGGTTTGAATCGCAAACGCCAAATGGCCCGTGGGCTGTTAGCACGGAAAGACCTGAAGAAGTTGATATGATCCCACCAAGCTCTCCTGTTTACAATTTGAAATATGTTTACGTGTATGATGTAACTCCGGATTATGTTTATATGGGTTACACTCCTGGGTATTTAAACACTTTTGTGTATGGCCCAACTGTTGTTTACGGAACAGGATATTATTATAACCCATGGGCGTATGGATATTATCATCCGCGCCCTTGGACATGGGGTTTCAATATGTGTTATAATCCATGGGCTGGTTGGAGCATGGGATATGGATATGGCTTCGGCTGGTTACATTTTGGGATAGGATTTGGTGGAGGGCGTTCTTATGGCTACGGTTATGGTGGCTGGTGGGGACCAAGTGTTTATCGCCCACCGTATGTTTGGAATAGAAATCGTGCCTACGGATATTATGGAAATAGTTTTGCAAGAAATAGAAGCATCCATGTAAATAATTACACCACTAACATCTATCGTTATAGAAATGATGTTGTGACGAGAGATAATGGAAGGAACAACTTCAACAGGGCTAATGGAAATAATTTCAACAGACCTAATAATCCGGCAAATGGTGGCCGTTTCCCAAATAATAATAATGCGCAACCGAACAGGTCTCAAGCTCGCCCGAATGCACAAAACAATGTCTATTCTGATAGAAATGGCAATGTTTTCCAGCGCAATGCACAGAACAATCAATGGCAACAAAGGCAGCAAAATCAACAAAGGCAGCAATGGAAGCCTGTTCAACAAAATAATAATCCACAAGTGCAAAACCTGAACCGCCAGCAGCAAATGCGCGATAGGGGAGCAACAAGAACACAAAATTTTCAACAAACAAGAGCTAATTCTAGCGCACCTTCAAGACCGTCTGGAGGATCAAGACCAAGCGGCGGAGGCAGTGAAAGAAAAAGGGGAAGATAATATTTCTGGTTTTTCATCATAAAAAATAAAGAGCATTCCGTTGGTGAATGCTCTTTATTTTTGTAAGGAATAATATTTATGCATTGGTCTGATTACCTAAAGATTTTTCAACACATTAGCATCCGCTATTTTATGGTTGCGGGAATTGCATTTTTATTCTTCTATCTGCTGTTTTCAAGATTTATTTCTTACAAAAAAATCCAATCAAAATTTCCTAATTCAAAAGATTATATCCGCGAAATTGGCTATTCATTTTTTACGATGGCACTGTTTGCATTCGTGCCTTTCTTTATCGTAAAAAATCCTGCGGTAGCCGTTCATACCACATTATATAAAAATATTTCAGATCACGGATGGTTATATTTCTTTCTTGCTTTTCCATTGATGGCAATTATGCACGATACCTATTTTTATTGGATGCACCGATTGATGCACAACAAAAAATTATTCAAGATTTTTCATGTGGTGCATCATCAATCAACCAATCCTTCCCCTTGGGCTGCATACTCATTTCATCCATTTGAAGCGGTTATTGAAATGGGCATTTATCCAATATTCCTTTTTACCATCCCGATCCACTATCTGCATTTTTTTATTTTCTTTTTCTTCTCTATAGTATATAATGTTTATGGTCATCTTGGGTATGAACTGTATTCAAAAAATTTTAGCAGCAGCAAATTTGGTAAATGGATAAACACTTCTGTGAGTCACAACCAGCACCATCAATATTTTAAAGGAAATTATGGTTTGTATTTTACTTTTTGGGATCGAATGATGGGAACCATGCGCGAAGACTATGATCAAAAATTTGAAGAAGTTACATCAAGGAAAAACAATGTTGCCGCTGCATAATCTTACATCACTCAACAAAACTCTTTCAACTATTTTTGCTTTTTAAATTTCTTATGATTAATACATTGATTTATTGTTATGATGCTTATTGTGGCTGGTGCTATGGTTTCAGTCCAGTGATAAAAAAAATTGCAGAAGAATATAAAGACAAATTTATTGTTGAAGTATTATCAGGTGGAATGATCATCTCCGAAAACCCAATGCCCATCAGCGCTTCAGCGGGTTATATACAAAAGGCATATAAAACAGTTGAAGAACGCACGGGCATAAAATTTGGTGAAGATTTTTTGTGGCATATTTTCAACCCTGATAAAAGCGATTGGTATTTAAGCTCAGAAAAACCAGCGATTGCGTTATGCATTTTCAAAGAATATTATCCAGATTTGCAGGTTCAATTTGCTTCTGATTTACAATATGCTTTAAAATATGAAGGACGCGATTTATGCGATGACGAAGCATATCGACATCTTCTTGTCAAATACAATATTAATGCAGAAGAATTTTATTCAAAGCTTCGAAGCGATAAATACAAAGAGAAAGCTTATTATGAATTTGCCTTGGTGAAACAATTGCAGGTGACTGGGTTCCCTGCATTATTAATGCGGGCAAATGAATCGAAATTTTATTTGCTTGCTAAAGGTTTCACGGATTATGAAACTTTAAAAACAAGAATTGATAATGTGTTGAATGAACTTTCTGCTGAAAGCAAGAATCCATAATCAACTCTAAAGATTAACTCGCCGGCACAGAATGAAGCGCAATCCTGTTTCCTTCGCAGTCGATAAAAACAGCCATAAAACCATATTGCCCAACCGCCATTTTAGGAACAAGTATTTTTCCGCCCATAGCTTCCACTTTATCTAAAACGATCTGAACATCAGGGTTTGCATTTAAATAAATCAAAGGTCCATCTGTTGCAGAAGGCTTATGAAAACCTCCAGTATCGCACAAGGCGCCGCCAACGCCCATCATATCTTCCAGGGGAAACATGCGCATTTTCATATTTGGCATTTCCAAGGGAATCATCGTAATACCAAAAATAGTTTCATAAAATTGCTGAGCTCTCGCCAAATCAATAGCAGGTATTTCAAACCAGCTAATGGCATTTTTAAAAGTCATGATTAAAGATTTTTGAGATAAAAACAAGGTAACAAATAATTTAATTCAAATTGATTTGTGCCATCAATGGCGCTAAATCCTGCAATACGTTATCTCTCAAAATTCTTTGTTTTCCGCTCATTTTTGATTTATGATTTCATTTCCTTTTTTCGCTTTAAATTGCACGTCCTTTAAAAGATAGAATTATGGAATATAATAAAATTGTAGCGGTAACAGGGTTGCCAGGTCTTTATGAATTGTTGAGCAGCAAAACCGATGGTGCCATTGTTCGGTCGCTTGATGATAAGAGCACAAAATTTGTATCGAGCCGCATTTATAACTTTTCTCAGCTTGAAAGCATTGAAGTGTTCACCAAAAGAGAAAATGTGAACCTCGTTGAAGTGTTGAAAGCGATTGACGCAAGCAAAGAAAAATTGCCTGATGAAAAAGATAATACAGCGCTGAAAAGCTTTTTCAGCAAAGTATATCCTGATCTTGATCAGGATCGTGTGTATAGCAGCGATCTGAAAAAGATGATCAAATGGTTTTCTGTGCTGAAGAATAATAATATTGAATTCAAGCTGTCAGAGCCTGCTGCTGAAGAAGAGCAAAAGCCAGTTGAAGAAATAAAAGAAGAAAAAGTGGTTGAAGAAGCACCTGCTCCGAAACCAAAAAAGGCTGCAAGCAAGAAAGTAAAAGAAGAAGATAAAAAAGAACCTGCAAAAGAAGCAGAACCAAAACCAAAGAAAGCTGCAGCAAAAAAGAAAACTGAAAAATAATATTTCATGGAGCTGAATGCAGATCTAAAAAAGCCGGTGCGGCATTTTTTGCCTGAAACATTTTCCGTAACAGATTGGGAAGCGGTTGAACCTTATTTTAAGAATTTGGTTGAGAGAGAAATTTCATCAAAGCAAGATCTTGAAAAGTGGTTGTTGGATATGAGCGAGCTGGAAGCTGTGCTGAGCGAAGATATTTGCTGGAGACAGATCCACATGACCTGTGATACGGAGAACAAAAAGTTGGAAGAAGCTTTCAATTATTTTGTGATGGAGATCCAGCCAAAAATTCAGCCTTATGCTGACGTGCTTAACCGCAAACTTATCGATTGTCCATTCACACAAAATCTGGATAAAGAAAAATATTTCACTTATCTGCGCACCGTTAAAAAAAGCATCGACCTTTTTCGCGAAGCAAATATTCCTTTGCAAGCTGGGCTCAGTGTGCTTGCGCAACAATATGGCGTTATTACCGGAAAAATGACTGTTGAGGTTAACGGTAATGAATATACGATGCAGCAAGCTGGTAAATTTTTGGAAAGCGCTGACAGATCAGTTAGAGAAGAAGTGTACAGAAAAATGCAGGATAGAAGGCTTCAGGATAAGGACATGTTGAATAAGATGTATTCAGTATTGGTTGAGAAAAGAAATGAAGTGGCACTGAATGCTGATTTTAAAAACTATCGCGATTATAAATTTGTTGAGCTCGGCCGCTTTGATTATACCAAAGAAGATTGTTTTAATTTTCATGAATCAGTAAGAGAATTTGTTTTGCCTCTAGCAGATGTGCTGAACGAAAAAAAGCGCAAAAAGCTTGGGCTTGAAAAACTTCGCCCATGGGATCTTGAAGCCGAGCCTTCCAATGTAAAACCCTTGCACCCTTTTAAAACAAGCGAAGAACTGATTGAAAAAACAATTGCTTGTTTTGCCGAGTTGAACCCATTTTTTGCTGATTGTCTTTCAACCATGAAAAAAATGGGCCGGCTTGATTTAGAAAGTCGCAAGGGTAAAGCGCCCGGTGGTTATAACTGTCCACTTGCTGAAACCGGAGCTCCATTTATTTTTATGAATGCAGCCGAGCAAATGAGCGATCTGACAACCATGGTTCACGAAGGTGGTCATGCCATTCAATCCTTCCTTACTCATAATCTTGAACTCAGCGGTTTCAAGGAATACCCGATGGAAATTGCGGAAGTAGCGAGCATGGCAATGGAACTGTTCACCATGGACGAATGGGATGTTTTTTTTGAAAATAAAGATGACCTGCAAAGAGCAAAAATTCACCAACTTGAAAGAGTTATCACGCTTTTCCCTTGGATTGCGGTGATAGATAAATTTCAACATTGGGTTTATGAAAATCCTGCTCATACGGTTGAAGAAAGATCTGAAAACTGGATGAGGATATTAAATTCATTTGCATCAAATGTTATTGATTTTAGCGGGCTTGAAGAATACAGAAAATATGGCTGGCAAAAGCAATTGCATTTGTTCGAAGTACCCTTTTATTATATTGAATATGGCATTGCTCAATTAGGGGCACTTGGTTTGTGGATGCAATACAAACAAAATAAAAAGGAGGCTCTTGATAATTATATCAATGCCTTAAGCCTTGGTGGAACTAAAACCCTGCCTGAACTGTATAAGGCCGCAGGACTTGAATTTAATTTTTCAGGGGAATATATCAAAAAGCTGATGGAATTTGTCCGCTCCGAAATTGAAAAATTGTAAAAAAAATTAAAAAAGTAGTATAAATTTCTATTGTTCATATCCTTTACAGCATATATCTTTGTTATGAACGCAATAAGAACTCAACTAACTTTTAATAATATTTGAAATAGCTACTAATCAGAGCCTTAACCAAAAAGTCCGGGTGTTTCTACACCGGGGCTTTATTTTTTTATGTAATATGAGGGGATTATTAAGCTCAATTTCTTTCAATGCTATTTGCAGTCCTTGCAAACACCACTAACCACCACATCAATTTGGGTAGAAGTAAACCCCTTGGGAAGTTTCACAGAAGGAATGCTGACATCTTCGAGGCAAACCGTGCTGCCACAATCTTTACAAACAAAATGAACATGATTATCGTGATGATGACCTGCGCTGCAATCATCCTTGCAAAGTGCATATAAAATAGAATTATCAGCAGTTGGTATATTATGGATAATGCCTTTCTCCAAAAAAACCTGAAGCGTTCTGTAGATAGTGACACGATCAAATTTTTCGCCCGCTTTCTTTTCAATGTCACCGTGAGACAATGCTCCGGCATCATTCAAAAATAATTCAAGTATTTTTTTTCGCCCGCTAGTGACGCTTAGCTGACTATTTTTTAATATGTCGCCAATCCTCGAGTCCATCAATCTAAAAATTACTAAAAAAAATTATTATTAATTCGCGCTGCTTTTATACAGTGAATTTGCAAATCGCGAACTGCTGTCTTTTTCTTTCAACAAATAATCGATATCGGTTTTCATTTCAGCCAGTTCATCTCTCTTCAATCCGTCATAAATTTTTCTGACCCTTCCGCCTTTATCGACAAGTGCAAAAAATTGCGTATGGATGAACTGTGTGCTCACGTCTCCGCTATTATTTTTAGGGTCGTCTAGCAAATAACTTACTCTTGCAGCATTGTACAAATTTTGTTTGCTACCCGTAAGAAACAACCATGATTTTGAATCGGCTCCCAATGAATCTGCGTAATGTTTTATCCTGGCAACACTATCGGTTTCCGGATCAACGGTGTGAGATAAAATGAGAAATCCAGTATCCCTTTTATAAGCCTGAAAAATATCTTTCATGTTTGTGTTCATCTTCGGGCAAATGCCTTTGCATGTGGTAAAAAAATATTCCGTCACATACACTTTTCCGGCAACATTTTTTTCGGTGATTTGCTTTCCATCCTGATCCGTAAAAGAAAAAGGTTGAACATAACTAAGTACGGGCAATCTCACTTCGCCATATCCAGGGATCATCTTTTTCAACCCCACATAAAACGCAATAATCAAAACCACAAAAAAACATATATAGAAAATCGCCTTTCTGCTCATAAAATCGAATCGTTGATTGTTTGCAAAGTTAATATCTAACCAACCATAACATTGTAAATGCAAGATTGTTTTAAAATTTGCAACATCGTTGCATTTTAATATCTTTGCGCTCTTTATGGGCATAAACATTAATTGGGACGTATTGGGAATTGGGGCTTCGGTGGCATGTGCCATCCACTGCGCAGTGCTTCCTTTCGTACTCAGTAGCTTGCCGCTGTTTGGCATCAACATCATCAATAATTATTGGTTTGAATATTTCATGATAGCACTGGCATTTGTTGTCGGCAGCTATGTGCTTTGGCACGGATTTAAAAAACATCATAGCAGCCTTGCGCCATTTTTGATTTTTACGGCGGGCATGCTCTGTTTATTAGCCAAACAGCATTGGCATGAATATGAGCTTTTCATTTTGCCTTTTGCGGTGATTTTTATCGTTTCTGCCCATTTTGTCAATTTTCGTTTATGCCGTGTGAAAACCCACAATCAAAAGAATATTAAAGACGGGATTATAGAGAAATTTGCAGCAGAAAATTATTAGAGAGCATCTGTGTTCTCTGTGCAATCTGTGGCTAATCTTCTAGTTTTCCCAATTTCAAAAACAATAAGGCTTAGGAATTGTTACATTTGTACTATAAATTATCAGCATAATGATCAAAACAGGCAACCCGGTAATCAGCATTTACACTGAAATGACCCCGAATCCGGAAACGATGAAATTTGTAGCCAACAAATTATTATATCCGGGCAAAAGCATTGATTTTCCTGATGCGGAGACCGCAAAGCCTTCGCCATTGGCAATTGAGCTCTTTGGTTTCCCTTTCATAAAAAGCGTTTTCATCGCGAGTAATTTTGTGACGCTCACAAAAATTGCAGAAACTGATTGGAACGATGTGATTCCTTCTATTCGTCAGTTTTTGAGAGAATACCTGGAAGAAGGGAAAGCGGTAATCAATGAAGAAGAAATTGTGGTTACAAAAAAAGAAGGCAGCAATGTGATTGATGCAGATGATGATGATGTAGTGAAACGCATTAAGGAATTGCTTGAAAATTATGTGAAGCCTGCAGTTGAAATGGATGGCGGTGCCATTCAATTTAGAAGCTATGATGACGGTGTCGTGAACTTGATGCTGCAAGGCTCTTGCTCAGGCTGCCCATCTTCTATGATTACATTGAAAGCTGGCATTGAAGGCATGATGAAAAGAATGATACCTGAGGTGAAAGAAGTTGTTGCCGAAGCAGAATAATAAATTCAAATAAATATTTTGAAAGCTCCGTTTAATCGCGGAGCTTTTTTATTTTTAGTCAACAAAATAATTTTAGGGCATGCATGATTTCCTCCGGCAATTTTTAGTTGAGTTAAGAAACACAACCTGGCTTGAATTTATTGCTGTTATTTGTGGTATTGCGAGTGTTGTTTTTTCTAGGATGGAAAATATTCTTGTATATCCGGTTGGCATGATTAACACTGCCATCTTCATTTACCTATATCTTACGCATGGATTATACGCAGACGCCTCGGTAAATTTTTATTATACGGTAATGAGTGTTATCGGTTGGATGATGTGGTCTAAAAAGAAAGAGGGAAATACCGTTTTAATCATTACAAAATCAAATAAAAAAGATTGGAGAAATGCAGTGATTTTTTTCGCCGGGTGCTGGGTAATTCTTTTTTTTATATTGAAAAAATTCACAGATAGCACAGTTCCTTTTGCGGATGCTTTCACCTCCGCCGCTGCTTTTACAGGTATGTGGTTAATGAACAAAAAAAAATTAGAAAACTGGGTTTGGTGGATTATCACAGACCTTGCATCTGTTCCTCTGAATTTTTATAAACACCTTGCGTTCACTAGCTTTCAATATTTTGTGTTTTTAATTCTTGCGATTATGGGATACATAAGCTGGAAAAAGAAAATCGAAAATGCTAGCACTTAAAAAAATTGTCATTATCGGTCCCGAGTCAACAGGCAAAAGCACTTTATGTGAACTGCTTGCCAATCATTTTAAAACAAAATGGGTTGCTGAATATGCTCGTGAATATCTGCTAACTAACGGCAAGGAATATACGTATGATAATTTGCTGACAATCGCAAAGGAGCAGCTTGCTAGCGAAGAGAAAGGTAGTTCTGAGTTAAGAGTTAAGAGTTCTGAGTCAAAGGCACTTCATTCACCATTCACCATTCACCATTCACCGCTTCTCTTCATCGACACCGACATGTATGTTATGAAAGTTTGGTGCGAATTTGTTTTTGGAAAATGTCATCAATGGATATTGGACCAAATTGGTGTTAGAGAATATGATCTGTATTTACTCTGCAACACCGATTTGCCATGGGTGAAAGATGAGCTGCGTGAATACCCTGATCTGGAAACAAGAGAAAAATTATTTCATATCTATAAAGATCTTCTTGTTAATCAATCGACAGCATGGGTTGAGATAAAAGGCAAAGCTGAAGAAAGATTGCAGATTGCGATTGATGCAGTGAATCGTCTAATTGATTAGCACAGATAAGAATCGTTGAACGATGGTCAATGATAGTTGGTCGACACATAACCAAAGATGCAAAAGCAGTCAGCCATCGACCAACCAACATCGAACATCACTTATTGAATCAACGCCTCTATTTCGTCATCATCTTGCAAGTGGGTCATCTGTACAAGAATCCATTGATAACGGACTGCCACATACTTTGATAATGGCTTGATGGTATATTTTTTGGGGTTAGGCATGCAAGCTGCAATCATCGCAGCTTCTGTGCGTGTTAGATTTTTTGCGGGCTTATTAAAATTATTGCGAGCTGAACATTCAATTCCAAAAATACCATCTCCCATTTCGCTCACGTTCAAATAAACTTCCAGTATTCTTTTTTTGCTCCATAATAATTCAATCATGAAAGTAAAATAAGTTTCAAGCGCTTTTCGGAACCAGCTTCTTCCCTGCCATAGAAAAACATTTTTTGCCACTTGCTGGCTGATAGTGCTTGCGCCATGCAGCGATTTGCTCTTCTGATTATGCTTCATTGCTTTTTCAATAGACTTGAAATCAAAACCATCATGATCGGGGAACAATTGATCTTCTGAACAAATCACTGCGAGCTTTGCATAAGGCGAAATTTCCTTCATGTTCACATAATCTCTTTTCAAACCATGACCAGTTACCAAGCTTCCCAATTGCGTGAGCGTAAATGGCGGATCCACCCATTTCAAAATGAGTATATAAAACAGTTGAAAAATAAACAAGAAAATAAAAATGCGCTTGAGCAAGCGCCATGTGCGGGGAACAATACCTTTCGTTTTCAGAGCCATCCAAAAAATTTACGGCTGCAATATACATCGCAGCCCGCAACTGAAATCACTACTTTTTATTTGGGTCAAGAGACAAATAAGTGAGCTTATATTTTTTTCCGAGATGGTAATATTTGTATCTCGCATTTTTAAGTAGATAACCGCCAATGATAAAAGCGCCAGCGGTAATATAGCTCGTTCCTGAATACCAAGTGCCAGCATTGTCCCCACGATACCAGCCATTCACTGCACCAAGTACTACCACCCCGACACCGGCAGCCATCAGTAAAGTGCCATCCACTTCATAATTCAATTTATTTCGATCTCTTTTAATCGTTGCAATTTCTTTATAATGAAATGGAAAACCATTGATAAAAACACTATCGTGCCTAACAGCTGTTATAACACCTTCGAACCATTGACGATAAATTGTCTCCACGTTAATCTCAATCCCTTCAGAATATGTTCTGACGTTGCTGCCATTTTTTTCCAGCACAATAAAATCATGCTGTGCAAATGAATGCACTGCTATAGTAAGAAAACAAAAAGTAAAAATAATTTTCATCAGAAAAATATTAATAAACTTACTAACAGCAAATGCAATCATTTTGTTAATACTATTGAAATTTTCCGGGAAGAAAAATAATGCTATAAACCAATGCAACACCAAACCCAATTAAAATAGTTCCCGAAACTTTATTAATAATAGAAAGATTATGAATGGTCAACTTATTACGCAAAGTGCCTGCCAGCATCACTTTGCCAACATCTGCACCCATATTCATGAGCAAACAGATGCTAAAGATAACAATGCGCTGCTGCAAAGTATGGCTGATGGATAATGCCGTTGCATTTATCAACCAAAAAAACATAACGCTTGGGTTGAAAGTATTAATGATAAAACCAGATGCAAAAAGTTTTGCGAATTCACGCTTTCCGAAACGGTTGGTTTTGTCATTCTCATTTGCCAAGTGAACCTTCTTGAAAAAGCAAAAATAAACGCCCATGCAAATCAAAAAAATACTTCCCACGTAGCCAATCGCTTTTTTATATTCCAATAATTGCTTCACCAATTCTGTGAACGCGTTGCTTAATATCACCAACAAAAAATCGCTCAGCCACACGCCGGCAACAAAACTAAAACCGCCTTTGTGACCATTGTTGAGGCTTTGTTTAATAATAGTGAATACCACAGGACCAACAGATATCACAAGCAACAAGCCCAATGCAAACCCTTTCAGTATGGCTTCAATCATAGCTTTTTTGTAAAGAAGGAAAAATCAGTTGCGATTAAAAAGTTCAATTTACGAGATTAATGTTATTTACTGAAAGCAAGAAGAATGCAAAACTTTTTTATACCTTTTTTGGTTGAGAAATTACAAGATATATCGAGGCATTAATTTATTAGGTTTCCTGACTCCAAAAACTGCTGCCAATCGAGCAGCATCTTTCCTTTTAGCACACGCGGAAATTTATGCTGTCCGCCAACCTTTCCCTTTAGATGCATAAAATCCATGAACTTATCTTCAGGTAAAATTTTCACATAAACATCCTTCAATGCATTTGCTCTTTCCACTGCATAATCATCGTTGAGCATTTTCAATTTCTCATCAATTTTTTTCCTCACCAATTCTGTATCCACTATATCATCGCTTGCCAAATACCATTGATGCGCAAAGAACAATCCATGCGGAACACCAGCAACTGTGAATTCAGGGATTGAAATATTCAATTCATCGCTGGTGAGTTGAATTGCTTTGTTCATATTCTCCACGCTCAAATGTTCTCCCACCAGACTCAAATAATGTTTTGTTCTTCCTGTAATCACAATTTCACATCTATCCTTATCCGTAAACCGAACTGTATCGCCTATCAAATATCTCCATGCGCCGGCAGCCGTGCTAATAAGCAAAGCATAATCTTTTCCTTCTTCCACTTCATGGATCATCAATGCTTCAGGGTTTGCAATCAAGTCACCGTTGCTGTCAAAATTTTTGTCATTGAAAGGAACGAACTCGAAAAAAATATGACCGGTGGTGAGTCGCATTCCCTTTGCGTCTTGTCTGTCCTGATATGCAATAAAACCCTCCGAAGCGAGATAAGTTTCTATGTTGATGAGTGGCTTGCCAAGCAATTTATCAAATCCTTTTTTATATGGTTCGAAGGAAACGCCGCCATGCACAAAGAATGCTAGGTTGGGCCACATTTCATGAATATTATTAAGATTGTATTGCTCAATAATTTTTTCCATACAAATCTGAATCCATGCAGGCACACCAACTATAAAACCGATGTCCCAATTAGGGGCTTGCTTCACCACCATTTCTATTTTTTTATCCCAATCTTTTGTGCGTGCAATTTTTTTTCCGGGTTTATAAAATGGAGAGAACCAAAAAGGAACTTTTTTTGCAGTGATGCCGCTCAGATCTCCAGAATAATAACCTGGTCCTTTTTGAAGATCGGTCGTGCCCCCAATCATTAACCAGCCCTTGCTCAGACTTTTCCTCGGGATGCCTTTATAAGTGCGCAACGTGAGCAATTGCCTCACCATGGTGATGCGATTGCCACGAAGCAAATCGTTGGTAATAGGAATGTATTTGCTGCCAGCTTCAGATGTGCCGGAGCTAAGTGCATAATATTTTATTTTGCCGGGCCAGCAAACATTAGTATATCCTTCCAATGTTTTGTGCCACCATTCGGCGCAAATTTTATTGTAATCAAAAACAGGAACCAGCTCCTGAAATTTTTTTCCGGCATGTTTATTTAATAATATTTCATCAAAACGATATTGCTGCCCAAACTCTGTGAAGCGCGCTTTTTTAAGAAGTTTTTTTAAAATTTTAAGTTGCTGCCCCCGCGGTGATTTTTGCGGAAGCCGCAATGCTTTTGCAAGCGAATTGGGCAATTGGATATCAATCAGCGCCATTGAGGAGATTACAGTTTATGAGTTGCAGCCAAAATTAAGGGATTGAGGGGAATATGAAATAAGATGTTTGGATGCCAGTCATGCACTAATTTCGAGACAGCTTAGCAGGTTTTTTGTTTGCTAAAAAATAACAATGGTCAGCTTAGAAACTTTCAGGCAAATGGCTTTATCATTCGTTGATGCAGTTGAACTACCACATTTTCATTTGCAATCTTTCCGCGTGAAGAAAAAAATTTTTGCCACACTACATGAAAAAGATAACCGTGCGATGTTGAAACTTCCTCTAGCAGAGCAATCTGTTTTTTGTTCTTATGATAATACAGTTTTCTTTCCAGTGCCAGGTGGATGGGGAAAGCAAGGCGCGACTTTTGTTGATCTGAAAAAAGTAAAAAAAGATATTTTAAAAGAAGCTTTGGGGATTGCTTATAATAATGCTGCTAGCAAAAAGAAATCTAAATAAATCAGTTGACTATTTTTCGACGCTTAATATAGCAGTTGCTTCAATCTCTATCAAATATTCAGGTGCAATCAATCCTTTCACTTCAATCATGGATGTGCATGGTCGGATGTCTTTGAAAAATTCTCCATGAGCTTTTCCATATTCTTCCCAACGAGAAATATCTGTAACGAACATTCGTGTGCGAACCACATCTTTCAATCCTGCTCCGGCACGCTGCAACACTTTTTCAATCTTGATGATAATAAATTTCGTTTGTGCGTAAGCGTTATCTTCCCCAACCAATTCGTTATTATCGTCAACGGCAACTGTTCCGGTCACTTCAATAACATTACCAATTTTTATAGCGCGACTATAGCCAACAATTTCTTCCCATTTAGCACCACTTGAATAATTAATGCGCTCCATAAAATTTTTATTTAATCTCAATGTTTTCGGCACTGATGAGTGATTCTCCATTCAACCTTAAATAAACTTGCGCAACAGTCACCACATCTTTCTGACAGTATGTTGCAATGCGCTGCAACTCCTTTTGCTTCCAATAAACATCCGCCACCATGCTGCCGTCAATGTCATCTTTAGGTGTTGCAATGCTCAATGTTCTTGCAAGCAAATTCAAAGATGTGAAGTTTTTATAGTCACCAAATTTCCAAAGTTCCATCGTGTCTAAGTGAGGAACTTCCCAAGGTTTTTTTCCAGAGATTTTTAAAATGGAAGGAATATTCATGCCGTTAATGATCAGCCTGCGGCAGAGATATGGAAAGTCAAATTCTTTTCCATTGTGCGCGCACAAAAATTTATTACCTTCAATTGACCATCTGTTCAGCATTTCACAAAATGATTGCAGCGTTTCTTTTTCATCATCCCCAAAAAAAGATTTCAGGATCAGTTTTTTCTCTTTTCCATTTCCTGATATAAACCCACAGCTTACGCAAATAATTTTTCCGAACTCAGCATAAATGCCAGCGCGGTTGTAAACGCTTTCAGCCGAATCTGCTTCTTTGCTCCTGCTAATAATAAAATCTGCTTTATGTGACCAGAGCTGTTTCCATTCATCTGAAAGTTCTGAGAAAGAGGGATGCTGAGGAACTGTCTCAATGTCTAAAAAAAGAATTTGGCTAAGCATTGCTATTGTGAATTTGAGAATGTGCAAATCAAAGAATGAACCCGCTAAATAAATATCTTATCCGATTTTTCTTTTGGATATTGAAATTATTTTTATTGATATTTCTTTTATGTATTAGCAAATCATCTGTTCACAAATCATAAATATTCCTCTCCCTTATTTTTTTTCACTTCTGCTAAATATTCTTTTATTTCCTGTTCTTTATCTTTTTTGCAAATCAGCAATACATCATCCGTATCAACAACAATAAAATCTTCCAATCCCTGTAATACGAGCAATTTTTTTTCTGAGGAATGGACCATGCTATTTTTTGCATCTATCACCACAACATTGTGGCTTGCGGATGCATTTCCAAAATAATCCTTCTCCATATTATCATAAGCGCTATTCCATGTGCCAAGGTCACTCCAGCCAAACGAAGAAGGTATTACATACACATTATTGGCTTTTTCCATAATGCCAAAATCAATAGAAATATTTGTACATAATGGATAAATATGTTCCAGTGCTTTTTTCTCAGCGGGCGTGTTGAATTTGTTTTTGTCGGCAGCAAACACATCATACATCTCCGGCAAATATTTTTCAAATGCCTGAATGATATTTTTTACCTGCCACACAAAAATGCCCGCGTTCCATAAAAAATCTCCGCTTGCTAAAAATGTTTTCGCCAATTCAAGATTAGGCTTTTCAGTAAATGTTTTTACTTTATACACATTGTCAGTGACGGATTGTTGTTCGTATTGAATATAGCCGTAGCCAGTGTTTGGGTGATTCGGCTTTATACCAAGCGTGATGAACGCATTATGTTTGTTCACAAAGCTCAATGCCTCAAGACACACTTTTGTGAATGCCATATTATCGGTGATGATATGATCCGAAGGTGCAATGATCAGAGAGGCGTTGGGATCTTTTTGTTGCAGCTTGAAAGAAATATAAGCGATGCATGGAGCCGTGTTCTTGCGTGAAGGCTCGCCCAAAATATTTTCTTTTGGAAGGTTGGGCAGTTGATCTTCTACTATGTGAGAATATTCATGCGAAGTGACCACATAAATATTTTCAATGGGAATGAAAGAAGCAAAACGTTCATAAGTCCATTGTATAAGTGTTTTGCCAGTATTCAAAATATCTAGAAACTGTTTGGGAAAATCTTGCCTACTTTTTGGCCAAAATCTGCTCCCGATGCCGCCTGCCATAATCGCCACATAATTGTGCTTATTCATATTCATAATTGATGAATGCCTCGTTTCTTAATAAATTAAATAATCCCTTCCCGGATAAGATCGTGCAAATGTATAAAGCCTAAATATTGAGATTTATCAGTTACTATAAGTTGTGTGATGTTGCGACTGCGCAAAATTTCGAGCGCCTCAACGGCAAGCGCATCCGCATCAACTGTAACAGGATTTTTTGTCATGATATTTTCTGCGCTTATTTTTTCTGAAGAAATATTTCTCTCCAGCATCCTGCGAAGGTCGCCATCTGTTATGATGCCCAACAATTTATTTTCGTTATCGACAACTGCTGTTGCACCCAATCTCTTTGATGTCATTTCTACAATCACTTCTTTCAGGGAAGCACTTGCTGTAACCTTTGGTTGTTCATTATGAAGATAAAAATCATTCACACGCAGATAAAGCCTTTTGCCCAACGTACCGCCAGGATGATATTTTGCAAAATCATCTCTGCTGAAACCCCTTAGTTCCATCAATGCCACAGCCATTGCATCGCCCATTACCATTTGTGCGGTAGTGCTGCTTGTTGGCGCCAGATTATTCGGGCACGCTTCCTGAGAAACAGTGGTGTTCAGCACAATATCAGCTTGTGTTGCCAATGGTGATTCAACATTTCCAACTATAGCAATCAAAGTGTTGTTGAAGCTTTTGATCAGCGGCAGCAGCACTTTTATTTCGGGGCTGATGCCGCTTTTGCTTACGATAATGACAATATCCTCCGGCTGAATCATACCTAAATCGCCGTGAATGGCATCTGCGGCATGCATAAAAACAGCAGGTGTGCCCGTTGAGTTTAAAGTGGCAACAATTTTCTGAGCCACAATCCCGCTTTTGCCGATACCACTCACAATCACGCGGCCTTTTGCATTAGCAATCAAATTGATTGCCTTTACAAAATCCTCATTGATAAACTGTTCAAGCCCTGCAATGGACTCGGCTTCGAGCCTGATTGTTCTGAACGCAGCCTGTTTTATGGATTGAATTGTCATGCTAAGGCGCAAATTTATAGGTTTCCTACCTCCTAATTTGCCGAAATTGGCGTTTTTTAACAAAACCGACCTTTCTGCTACCCCGATTTTTTTGTAGCTTCGCAAACCTTTTAAAAATCGGGCAATCCTCATCTGCCCATGCAAGGCATGGTATAAAAAGTGAATAACTGCTGTTGAAAGTTCCCCGGTATTTAATTATCTTAAACCTCTTCCGTATTTAATCGTGAGAAGGAAAAATTTTGAGCATGTCAACAACTACATCTAAAAAAGCCGGCAGCAAAAAAGCTAAGCCTGCTGACGCTAAACCATCCAATGTAAAAATATCTGCCGAGCTCTTAACTCATCTGCAGGAAAATTTTGGTTTCGATGGATTTAAAGACAATCAGGATGCCATCATCCAAAACCTTTTAGCTGGCAACGACACATTTGTGATTATGCCCACAGGCGGCGGCAAAAGCCTTTGTTATCAATTACCTGCTATTATAAGTGAAGGGGTTGCTATTATAGTAAGCCCGTTGATTGCTTTGATGAAAAACCAGGTCGATCTGGTCCGAAGCTATAGCAGCAAAGACAATATTGCGCATTTTCTAAATTCAACCCTCAATAAAAAGCAGATCCGTGAAGTTCATGATGATTTGCTGAACGGCCACACTAAAATGCTTTATGCGGCTCCAGAAACACTCACCAAACAGGAGAACCTTGATTTCTTCAGCGACCTCAAGATTTCTTTTTTTGCAGTGGATGAAGCGCATTGTATTTCTGAATGGGGTCACGATTTCAGACCTGAATATAGAAGGCTTCGCGAAATAATGGATCAGATAAACACAAAAGCTCCTGTGATTGCTTTAACGGCAACGGCTACCCCAAAAGTGCAGAGCGACATTGTGGAAAATCTTAGCCTTCGCAACCCGAAAATTTTCATTTCTTCTTTTAACAGACCAAATTTATACTACGAAATTCTTCCAAAAGTAAAAAAAGAAGATGCCATTAAAAACATGGTGCGCTTCATTGTGCAGAATAAAGGCAAGAGCGGCATCATCTATACATTGAACAGAAAAACAACCGAAGAACTTGCAGACACATTGGTTGCGAATGGTGTAAAAGCCGTTGCTTATCATGCTGGGCTCGATAGCAAGCTGAGAGCAGAAAGACAGGATCTGTTTTTGAATGAAGATGTTCAGGTCATTGTTGCCACCATTGCATTTGGCATGGGCATCGATAAGCCGGACATCCGATTTGTGATGCACTATAATATCCCGAAATCGATTGAGAATTATTATCAGGAAACAGGCCGTGCCGGTCGTGATGGTTTAGAAGGAAAATGTATTTTATATTATTCCCATAAAGATGTTAGCAAGCTGGAGCATTTGATGAAAGATAAGCCGTTGAGCGAAAGAGAAGTGGTAGCGCAGCTTATTAATGAAACCGTTGCGTTTGCAGAAAGCGGCGTCTGCCGCCGAAAAGTGCTGATGAGCTATTTTGGTGAGGAATATACTCCCGAAAATTGTGGTCAGTGCGATAATTGTCTTCACCCGAAAGAGAGAATAGAAGCAAAGGACAATACTGTAAAAGCTTTGAAAGCAATCAAGGCTTTGGATGAAAGATTTGCGACAGATTACTCAATCAATATCATTATCGGAAAGCTCACTCCACAAATTCAAATGTATCGGCATGATGGGCTTGCTGAATTTGGCATTGGAAAAGATGAGCCTGTGCATCTATGGAATTCATTGATCCGCCAGATGCTGATTGAAGATCTTTTGAAAAAAGATATTGAAGAATACGGCGTATTGAAGCTCACCAAAAAGGGAGAAGAGTTTTTGAAGAAACCAAAATCATTCAAAATTGTTCTCAACAATTTATTTGAAGAAGCAAATGCTGATGATGATGAAGGTGCTGAAGCAACCGCTGAAGGCACTGCGGTTGACGAAAAACTATTTGAGCTGCTAAAAGATTTGCGTCAAAAAGAATCCAAGAAAAAGAACCTTCCTCCGTTTGTTATTTTTTTGGAGAACTCATTGCAGGATATGGCAACATTATATCCAACCACTGTTCAGGAACTGGAAAAATGTCAAGGTGTGAGCAAGGGAAAAGCGATGCGCTATGGAAAGCCTTTTTTTGAGCTTATTGAAAAATATGTGGAGGAAAACGATATTCAAAAGCCGGATGATTTTGTGATGAAGAGCGTGGTGAACAAAAGCATGAACAAGGTTTATATCATTCAGCAGGCAGATAAAAAAATTCCGCTCGAGACCATTGCAAAGAATAAAGACATGCGCCTCGATGTGCTGCTTGAGCAGATGGAAACCATTGCTGCAAGTGGAACCAAGCTGAACCTCGATTATGCACTTGATGAAATGTTGGATGATTATGAACAGGAAGAAATTATCGATTATTTCAAAAGCTGCGAAACGAGCAGCCTTGAAATTGCCAAGCAGGAATTAGCAGACAGCAATTTCACTTGGGAGCAGCTCAAGATAATGCGCATTAAATTTTTGAGCGAATACGGCAATTAAATTAGCAATTATTAATTATTAATTATTAATTTCGCCACCCTTCGGTGCGGTAGCTCAGTCGGTAGAGCAAAGGACTGAAAATCCTTGTGTCGGCGGTTCGATCCCGCCCCACACCACAGGACAAGCTTTCACGATATTATCGTGGAGGCTTTTTTGTTTTTATAGCATCATTTGAAACGTTTTATTTTTTCAGCACCAAATCTTCTTTCGCTGCCCACAAACCAATATCCTGTTTGCTTAATGCTGCTGCCATCAAATCAGGAAATTTATCTGGCGAACATGCAAACACTGGGATATTTAAGTTGGAAAAAAATTGCGCGTTTGCATGATCGTAAGCTGGTGCGCCATCATCATTCAATGCCAATAAAACGATTACCTGCACGCCAGCAGCAGCAAGCTCAGTGGCTCGTTTGCGCATGCCGTCCGCATTTCCTCCTTCGTATAGATCAGTAATAAGCACAAGCACTGTGTCAGTTGGTTTGGTAATAATTTGCTGGCAATAAGTAAGCGCCGCATTAATATCGGTACCTCCGCCCAACTGAACACCAAATAATAATTCAACTGGATCGGTAAGCTCTTCTGTGAGATCCGCAACAGCAGTATCAAAGACAATCATTTTTGTTTTGATGGCAGGAATGGAAGCCATCACCGAACCAAAAATTCCCGAATACACAACTGAAGTTCCCATCGATCCGCTTTGATCAAGACATAGCACAACATCTTTTAATGAACTTCTTTTTCTTCCATATCCAATTCTTGTTTCAGGTATTATTGTTTTGTATTTGGGCTGATAATGTTTCAGGTTTTTTTGAATGGTCGCATGCCAGTTGATTTCATTATGTTTCGGTCTTCTGTTTCTTACCGAACGGTTTAAACTTCCGATAATCGCTTGCTGTGTTGGCTGGGCTAATTTTTTTATTAATTCATCCACTACTTTTTTCACTACCTGTCTTGCGGTATCCTTTGTTTTATCTGGAATAACGCGGCTCAATGTCATCAACGTTGCAACAAGATGAACATCTGCTTCCACATTTTCAAGCATCTCTTTTTCAAATAACATTTGTGTTAGCTCTAAGCGTTTCAGCGCATCTTTCTGCATTACCTGAACAACGGTATTTGGAAAGAATGCACGGATATCGCCCAACCATCGGCTCACATTGGGTGATGATGGACCAAGACCGCCTTTGCGATCGCTGTCGTATAATGCTTCAAGCGTTTTATCCAACTGCAGATCATGCTGATCGAGTTGAAAGCCGGTGCCATCATTATTAGCGCCGCCTAAAACCAATCTCCATTTGCGTATAAGTTCCTCACTGCTCATTTGTAAATTTTTCTACTGACATACAAAACATCTTACTTCATCAAAAATCAAAAGTCCCCTTCAGGGGATTTAGGGGTAACCCATCAATCTCATCACCACTTCAATTCCCTTTTTTCCCCTCTCGTTATCAAACTGCATTTCTGTTTTTATAACAATATTGCTGCCCCCTGATTTTACTTTTTCTCCTAATTTTTTTCTTTCTGGGTTTGAAAAATTTGAAAATGTTCGCCGCAACAATGGCAACACTTGTGTGAATGTTTCTTCATCTAATTGATCTACCCAATTGTTTACCACATTCCACAAATCATTATCAATAAGTAAAATGGTGCCGCTCCCTTTTAAAAAACCTTCCAGCCACGCAGCAGCAATAGATGGAGCTGTTGCTGTTGACATGGCATAGTAAAATGCTTTCACCAATTCATCGCCAATAATCAATTTATAATCTGCCAATAACCTTGTTGAATAACCAGCAATAACCGGCGATGTATTTTTATTGGTCGAAATAATGTTCAACGTTTGTTGCCATTGCTGCGTGATATCATTTTGCTGTAGCACATTCACCGCATCATTCATTTTCATGAACAAGCCCAACAAAATTTCCGATGCGTCTTCATCAATGGCTGTGCAGGCGGCGGGCAGGCTAATAAAAATACGTGTGACCATGCCCGTTATAATGCCAAGCACCATCTCCGCATCTGTTTTGCGCACATTTCCATAGCGACTAATGTTAACAAGGTTTGGTATCACTTCCATCAATTGTATCACATCGCCACTTGCTGCCGCGAGATTATTGATTTGATGGATGAGCGATTCAACAGCATGCGGCAATTCAGCAGGAATTGTTTTTTCCAACAAAGCAGAAACAACAGGCAATGCATTTGCTGTTTCTGCCAAATGAATCACATATTTTGATCCTGCTTCTTCTGTGGTGTTCCCCCATATTCCTTTTTCAATAATATCAATAGAAAATGTCGGATCCCATTGCAGCCTCCATTGCTCTTTAAATGTTCCTTTTCCGGAAACATCTGATCTGAAACCCCACTTAATTTCCAGCAATTGCAAGCGATGCAAAAAAATACTTCGCTCCAGATCATTTTCTTTTCGCAGATCAAATGTGTAATCTTTCCAATCAGCAGTTGGTGGAAGCCCTAATTTTTTTTGCTGCTTTTCAATATCCAATTGCAATGGCGGTTTTGGAATATCAGTCGGCACTTCGCCAATGAGATCGCTCACAATTAATTCCTTATGCACAAGGTTCATCATGATCGGTTCGCCATTGCACAAAATGCTCAGCGTTGCTTCATTCAATTCTTCCAAACCTGCTCTCGATAAGTTTCTCAATGATGCAAGCGAATTAGCAAGCCGAACAGCTTCTATCACATGTGCAACAGAAGTGTCCATTTGTTTTTCGCGAAAAAGCTTTGCCACTTTCGCCATCCATTTTGTGCCATCATCGTTTTGATATTTCCAAATATGTTCGTACCAACCCGGCGATGCAATGCCGGCACCATAGCCACTATAAAAACTCAGTCGGTTATATGTCCATGGAACCCAAGTGCATTCCACTTTTGCTTTTGGCAAGCCTTTCAGCAGATCATTGTCCTCTTTTTGTTTCGGCATATTCGCCAATGCAGGAGCATGCCATGCGCCACATATCACCGCAATATTTTGGAACATTTCTTTTTCTGCCTGTCTGATTGTTTTGCGCATGTGCGCTTCACGCAATTGTTCCATCCGATCATCTTTCTTCAAAAAATTTTCGCGCAGCACGTTCATCGCTTCATTTACTGCATCGAAAATTTCTTCGTTATTGCTGCGATGCTCAAACATATTCTCCCACCATTTTTCACCGTCATTATAACCAGCAGCATGCGCTAAATGTGAAATCGGATCTCTATAAATTATTTCTGTTGTTCCTGTTTCTTCATCAACTGCATTATTGGAAAATGTTTTTTTATTATGAACCAATACAGAATTATTCAAGCTTTCATCAACATTATTTTTTCCTTCATCATCTTTTTTCTCCTCTTCAATTTCTGTTTCCTGTCTTTTCTTTTCTGCATCTATCGCAAATTGGTTGCCCGCCGGTAGATCCATAAAGCGTGCATGAATGTTATTTTTCTTTGCATATAAAATTGCCTGCCACTCCGGCGAAAATTCTGCAAATGGATAGAATGAAGATTGTTGTGGATTATCGGGCTGATAACACAAAATGGCAACCGGAGGTTTTAACTCTTTGTTCGAGACCCATTGCAAGATTTCATCAGCCTCCGGCGGACCTTCCACCAAAACAATATCAGGCTTTACCGATTCCAGAAATGATTTTACATTTCTTGCAGAACCGGGTCCATGATGCCTTATGCCGAGAATGTGTGTTGACATGAAGATTGTTGTTAGAAAATAAAGACTTCTTTCAGGTATGAGAGGCGAGATACGGGATAGGGTTTCCGAATCTCACATCTTATTTCTCGTATCCCGCATCTCTTTACAAATCCCTGCACGCTCTGTAAATATCTTTCCACTCATCTCTTGGTTTCACAACCGTTTCAAGATATTCCTGCCAAACAATTTTATCCTGAACAGGATCTTTAATTACTGCACCTATAATGCCTGCTGCTACATCATTTGCTTTCAATTGTCCATCGCCGAAATATGCAGCCATTGCTAGTCCGCTGTTCACAACAGAAATTGCTTCTGCGGTGCTCAATGTGCCACTTGGCATTTTTATTTTTGTTTTGCCATCTGTTGTAACGCCGTTGCGCAGCTCGCGGAATATGGTAACGATACGGCGTATCTCTTGCAGTGCAGGTTTTTCCGCAGGCAGATCCATTATTTTTTCAAAACTTTCTACCCTGCGTCTCACAATGTCAATTTCTTCATCCATTGAATCAGGCACAGGAAGTATCACTGTGTTGAATCTCCGTTTCAACGCGCTGCTCAATTCATTCACACCTTTATCGCGGTTGTTTGCCGTTGCGATAATATTAAATCCTTTCACTGCTTGTATTTCTATATTCAGTTCCGGCACAGGCAATGTTTTTTCAGAAAGAATGGTGATGAGCGCATCCTGCACGTCAGCACCAATCCTTGTCAGTTCCTCTATCCTTGCAATTTTTCCATCTTTCATCGCACGCATCACCGGCGTTTCCACCAATGCTTTTTCTGATGGTCCTTCTGCTAATAAACGTGCATAGTTCCATCCATAACGAATTGCTTCTTCGCCAGTGCCCGCAGTGCCTTGAACCACCAATGCAGAATCGCCACTGATGGCTGCAGCCAAATGCTCGCTCACCCAACTTTTTGCAGTGCCCGGCAACCCGTATAATAGTAAAGCTCTGTCTGTTGTTAAAGTGGCAACAGCAATTTCCATCAGCCTTTTATTGCCAATATATTTTGGTGAAATTTCAAAACCATTTTTCAATTTGCCACCAATTAAATAAGTAACTACTGATTGTGGCGATAGCAACCAATTAGTAGGGCGCTTATCATTATCCTGCTTTTTTAGTTCCTCCAGTTCCTGCGCATATAATTGTTCTGCATGCTGACGTAAGATGGTTGCCATATTTTTTGGTTTGAAATTTATTCATTGAATGATTGAATGGTTTGAGATTTGATCTGCAAGGCAATGAAGTAGAATTTTACACCAATTAATTTGGTAATATGAATTAGTGAGCATATCTTTACACTATAATTGATAGATATGATACCAGAATTCAAAAGTATTTTAGATTTAATCAAGGCTTTTCCAACGGAACAAAGCTGCATCGACCATCTTGAAAAACTTATGTGGGATGGAAATCCGGTATCTCCATTCAATTCAGAATCAAAAGTTTACAAGTGCGCTGGCAACAAATACAAATGTAAATCAACTGGTAAATATTTCAATGTAAGGACAGGAACAATTTTCGATAACACTAAAATACCTTTACAAAAATGGTTTCTTGCTTTATATGTTTTTAGCTCCCACAAAAAAGGAATTTCTTCACATCAGTTGGCAAAAGATATAACAGTAACCCAGAAAAGCGCATGGTTTTTACTGCACCGTTTGCGCTATGCTTTTGACCATCCGAATTTTAAAAAGACAGTTGGCAACGTTGTTGAAATTGACGAATGCGGAATTGGTGGACAATCTTATTACAAGCACGAGAATAAAAAACCAAAGAACGCGGACGGGAACACGAAACATGAAAAAGCATCGGTTCTTGGTTTCAAAGAGCGCGAAGGCAATGTTATTGCTAAAGTCGTCCCTGATCGCGGCAAAGCGCATTTGTTGCCCGTTATTTATCAAACAGTAGATAAGGACAGCGTTTTGATAACTGATGAATTTATGGTTTATAGAAACCTTGATAAAGATTTCAAACATCTAACTGTAAACCATAGCGCGAAAGAATATGTAAATGGGATGGCTCATACAAACGGGCTTGAAAATTTTTGGTCGCACCTGAAAAGAGGCATTGATGGTATCTATCATCATGTAAGCAGAGGTCACTTACAATCTTATGTAGATGAATTTTCACTTAGGTATAATACTCGTAAATTCGATGCGCAGAGAAGGTTTGATTTGGTTCTTTCTGGTGTTACAAATAAAAAATTAACATATAACGATTTGATAAATGATTAAGATAAATGTGCAGAACAGAGAGATTTCAATCCTTCAAGTTGGGAATGAAATCTATTTGAGCTTAACAGATATAACAAAAAGTGAAGAAGGTTCTGATCATATCAAGAATTGGATGCGAAATCGTAATACTGTAGAATTTTTAGGATTATGGGAAACAATTAACAATGAAAATTTCAAAGGTGTCGAATTCGACACCTTTCGTAAAGAAGCTGGTTTAAATAGCTTTACCCTTACTCCCAAAAAATGGATTGAGGCAACGGGCGCTATTGGTGTTGTATCTAAAGCAGGAAACAACGGAGGAACATTTGCTCATAAAGATATTGCACTTGAATTCTGTACTTGGCTAAGTCCTTTGTTTAAATTGCTTGTATTAAAAGAATTTCAGAGATTAAAAGAACTTGAAAATTTACAGAGCAAATGGGATATAAGACGTTATATCAGCAAGGTTAATTATAAACTCCAAACAGATGCCGTAAAAGCAACATTATTGCCAATAAGAAATCTGCCAAAGGAAAAAGAAGGAATTGTTTATGCAGAAGAAGCGGATTTATTATACTATGCGATGTTTGGTTTTACTTCAAAAGAATGGAGAGCAAATAATCCATCATTGGTTTTGAAGGGAATGAATTTGAGAGATGTAATGAACACGCACCAATTAATCGTTCTTGCTAATTTAGAAAACTTGAATTCCGCAATGATAAATGCGGGAACAACGGATCCGCAAAAAAGACTTATAACGCTTCGCAGAGAATCTATTTCACAGTTAAAATCTTTGGAACATAGTTTATTATCCGAACATCAATTAATAGAAAGTCCTAATTTGCCTGAAAAAAAAAATCAATCACTAACTCAGTTTGACCAACAACTAAAAGGCTTATTAAGTGTTCCTCCACCAAGAGATAAAAAATAAAATGACAATAAATCATATTGACTGCTTTTCTGGTCCTGGCGGGATATGCACAGGCTTTAAGGCTGCTGGACTAAAAACTATTTTAGCTATTGAAAAAGTAGATAGCTGCGTTGAAACATATAAAGCAAATCACAGTGAAGTAAAAGTTATCAGCAAAGACATAAGGAAGGTTACCGAAGCTGAAATCAAAAAAGCGGTAGGCAATAAAAAAATTCACATCTTATCATCTGGCATGCCATGCGAAACATTTAGCACTGCTGGATCTAGCTCAAGAAGTTCTTACGATTTTAGGCAGCAGTTATATTCCGAAGCAATAAGGATAGCTAATATAGTGAACGCTAAAATTATTCTTTTTGAAAATGTTCCCGGTATCGAGAGCAAGAAGGTTATAAAAAACGGTGAGCGTTTCATTGTTGATGATATCATTGAGGAGCTTTCGGCTAATGGGTATAAATATTTTTTAAGGACTGTGCTAAATGCTTATGATTTTGGTGTGCCACAAAATAGGAACAGATTTTTTTTGATTGCAACTAAGGATAAAAACTTAAACTTAATAACCCCGATATCAAAGAAGAGATTTAATTATACTGTAAAAGACGCGTTCGCCGGTTTGCCAAAAATGCAGCCTAACGACCCAAAAGAATACACAGAATATTCGGGCAAAGACAATGCCTACACAAAACTTTTAAAAGACCGTTCCTTTTGGAAAATAGAGAACAGTCTCAACGGAAAAATATCTTATCACATTTCCCCAAAGCACAGAAAAGGAACGATTGAAAGGTTCAAATTATTAGAACCGGGAGAAAGCTTAGTCAGCCTATTCAAAAAGTTCAGCCCACAAAAAGTCAAACAGTTGCAAGAAGATAAAATACTTCCCAAGAAATGGTTCATTCAAAGAAATAAGAAACTTGTTATAGACGAACCGAGCAAAACGGTTACTTCACATTGTTTAGATGAGCTTGTGCATCCTGAATTAGATAGATGCCTTACAGTAAGAGAAGTTGCACGATTGCAGGGATTTCCCGATTTTTATGATTTTAAAGGAGGCCCGTTCATTTGCCCTCACATTTACGAGACTCAAGATAAATATGAGCAGATAGGCGATGCAGTTCCTCCTTTATTGGCATATCATTGGGGATTGGCAATCACAGAAATTCTAAACAATAATAAATGACCATTAAGCAATTTTGCGAACAAACCTATGAAACCCTGTTTAATGAAGAGTACGATAGTAGCGTAAAAAAATTTCATGAATCACTTTTAGGCAAAAAGAAAAAATCTCCGGCGGTAATTGTAAAAACTAAAGAGGATATTGCGATACAAGCAAGGAAGTATGCGATTCAGGAAACTGTTTATTTAGCTCTTGAAAAATTCCCTTCGGCAGAGCCTTCTGAAATCTGGAAAAATATTTATGTTGCCCACGTCTCCCACCGTTCGGGCGAAACTGATCTGGAAAAAATAAGCAAAATAATTACCGCAGACCAAAGCTGGAAGAAATCAAGTGGTCATGCTTTCGAATCAATGATAAAAAATATGAGCAACCCTTTGCTCAAAGATTTTTCTTTACATGTTTTCTTACAAAAAGATTTGCATGCCCTTATATTGAAAGATAAAATATCTAATCCCGAAAGAGATGTTCTTTTTTTTAAACAAATAATAGGGAAGGATATTTTTGATTTATTTATAGGGTTCAATGATGATGATGATGATGATGACAAATTCAAAATATTTGGTGTCATCCAGTCGAAAACCAGTATCAGGGATAGAGTGACAAGAGATAGAGAGCCTTCAATAAATGCAATGGAACATTATTTTCTATCCATTGCAATAGCTCTGGATGGCGCATTTTTGAAACTGCCTAAGTTTAAGTCAATGGTGAATGGGAATACAGATGAACATGTGGTAAACGGATGGCATGCGATGTATGTTTTTTCGAATGACGAAAGTTTTGTTGGAGATAGAATATTCATATTTGACATGAAAATGGAAGTATTTGTTGGCCACATGAAGAAAGCCGCTGAATTTTGGAAATCAGATAGGCAGTGGTTTGATAAAACATGGAATCCTGCTACTTAGTGTAAACAGATATATCATTGCCTAATAATACAGTTCCTTCAC
>CAIYPC010000072.1 GCA_903927975.1 uncultured Bacteroidota bacterium
ATAAAAAAGATGAAACAAACAATGATTAATAACTAACTTTATCTTATCAATAACATCCTCTCAATGACGCTTACATAACAGTAACTAAGAGGGGTCAACATCAGTAATAATTACCTGCTCTCATTATTGATAATCTCCACCAGCATGGGCTAAACTCTTAATTCAACTGAAAAAAAATCGGGGACAAACAGATTATGTTTTGTTCATCAAATGGGACAGGTTCAGCAGGAATGCGGGAGATGCATACCAAATGATCAGCACGCTGCGCAATTTAGGAGTTGAGCCACAGGCGGTAGAACAGCCATTGGATTTATCTATCCCGGAAAATAAAATGATGCTTGCGTTCTATCTCGCAGCTCCTGAAGTGGAGAATGACCGGAGAGCCTTGAATGTTTTTCACGGTATGCGCAGAGCGAAAAAAGAAGGCCGGTGGATGGCCACTGCACCCATTGGTTATACTAATAGGATACTTGAGAACGGTAAAAAATTAATCTCGCCAAAAGAGCCGCAAGCAGGCATCATTAAATGGGTTTTCGAAGAACTTTCGACTTCTAAATTTAATACTGAACAAATTTTAAAACATGCAAGGGCAAAAGGCCTCGTCTGCAGCAAAAATAATTTCTGGACCCTTATCCGAAATCCAGTTTATTGTGGCAAAATATTCATCCCGAAATTTAAAGATGAGGAAAGCAAAATTGTGCATGGCCAACATGAAGCAATAATAAGCGAAACATTATTTTATGATGTTCAAGACGTTTTGGACGGGAGAAAGAAAAACCAACGGGCAAAGATATATGCAGATGACAACATGCCCTTGCGAGGCTTCTTGATCTGCCCAAAATGTGGCAAAGCTCTGACAGGGAGTGCTTCTAAAGGAAGCAAGAAACGTTATCATTATTATCATTGCACATCTTCCTGCGGATGGAGATATAATGCGTATAGAATGAATGAAAAATTTCTTGATGAATTGCGAAAATATGTTCCCCGTCATTTTTTAATAAATATGTATACCACAGTTATTAACCAGGAATATAAATCACAAACTAAAGATCAACATCAAGAATATAAAATATTGGTAGAAAGATTGACTGAAGCAGAAAAAGAATTAGCAACAGCAAGAAAACTTTTATTAAAGGAGCAAATCGAAACTTCTGATTACCGTGCAATCAAAGCAGATTGCGAAAAGAAAATTAATATATTGGAAGCTAAATTGACATCCTATTCTCATAAAGCGGAGAACATAGAACCTTTGTTAGAGAAAGCAGTAAATAGCCTATCCTGCTTAGACAAATTATATGAAGAGGGTTCAGTCGTTAAGCAACGTCAAATAATTAGTTCGATATTTCCGGAAAAAATGATTTTTGATGGTTTCAATTATCGAACTACTCGACTGAATGAAGCTGTTCAGCTAATATACAGTCTGGATAAGGGTTTCAGCGAAAATAAAAATGGGACAAATCACAATTTTTGCGAAATGTCCCATATGGTGATCCCGCTGGGACTCGAACCCAGGACCCCAACATTAAAAGTGTTATGCTCTACCAACTGAGCTACGGAATCATCCCGTTTTTTTTGGGAGTGCAAAAATACGGTAAAATAACTTTCAGGCAAATTTTTCGAAAATTATTTTCAACAGATTTACAGTGGGTTATCAACATTTCTTTTTAATGTAGCCACTAACTCGCTTAATTTCGCAGAGTAAAATCATTTTCGCATGTCTTTTTTTAATGATAAAGTTGTAATAGTGACTGGCGGCAGCGATGGCATCGGCCGCGCATTGATTGATTCATTGATTCCTCTCGGAGCAAAAATTGCAACCTGCGCACGCAACTACGACAAATTATATAATCTTCAACTTCAGTACCCAAATGTATTGCTACACACCATGGCTTGCGATGTTAGCAATGAAAATGATTGCAAGCGTTTCATTGAATCTGTGATTGAAGTTTTTGGGCATATTGATATACTCATTAATAATGCGGGCATCAGCATGCGCTCATTGTTCAATGATGTTGATGTGGACGTGATGAAGAAAGTAATGGATGTGAATTTTTTTGGCGCGGTTTATTGCACCAAATATTCGTTGCCATCAATTCTTGAAAACAAAGGTACAGTCGTTGGCATTTCTTCTACTGCCGGTTCACGGGGTTTACCGGGAAGAAGCGGTTACTCTGCATCGAAATTTGCATTGCAAGGATGGCTTGAAGCTTTGCGATCGGAAATGACGCATAGTGGTGTGAATATTATGTGGGTGAGCCCGGGTTTCACAGCTTCTAACATTCGTAATTCAGCATTGAACGAAAAAGGTGAAACGCAAGGAGAAAGCCCGCTCGATGAAACTAAATTAATGAGTGCTGAAGAATGTGCTTTATATATTATTAAGGCCATCGAAAAAAGAAAGCGGACTTTAATATTAACTTCAAGTGGCAAGCTTGCGGTTTTCATGAATAAATTTTTTCCTTCATGGTCAGATAAGCTGATGTACAATCATTTTTTTAAAAACAATAAGCTTATAAAATAGCAATCAAAGAATAGAAAATATTTTTATCATAAAAATATTATGAGTTACTTTCACATCACGGCTTGCTCATTTATTATTATTGATTTCTAATTTCTCATTACCTCAATGGCCTTTGTAACCCTTACATCTGATATCGGCAGTCAAGACTACTTAGTGGGTGCCATCAAAGGACAGTTGCTCAGCATCAATCCAAATTTTTCTCTTGTTGATATTTCTCATCAGTTGTCGCCATTCAATTATCCGCAGGCAGCTTATGTTATTCGCAATGCGGTTAAAAATTTTCCTGACTTCACATATCATATTGTTCTGGTGAATCTATTCGAAAAAAAACCTGAACAGCTATTGCTTGCATACTATAACAACCAATATATTTTTTGTGCAGACAATGGTTTGCTTTCTATGATTGTTGAAGGAAAACCTGAAATGGTAATTGGCTTGCCTTTGGACAAAACAGCTATCAAGAATACGATTTATTGCACTTCGGTAATTGGGAATGCAATTAATGATATGCAGAATGGAAAAGCATTGCAGGATATTGGAATGCCGGATGTTTCTTATCTAGAAAAAAATCATTTGAAACCATTACTTGGTGATGATTGGATTGAAGGCCAGATTATTTTTATCGATCATTTTGAGAACGTAACGGTCAACATTACACGTAATGAATTTGAAGAACAGAGAAAGGGCCGAAGCTTTCGCCTTGTTTTTAAAAGAGATGAAGTGATCGACAAGATCAGCGAAACTTATGCTGATGTGCCGGAAGGAGAGAAGCTGGCATTGTTCAATTCAGGTGGATATCTGGAAGTTGCTATTAACAAAGGAAATGCAGCAGGTCTCTTTGGCTTACAAGGTTTCAGTGAACAATCACAGAATCAATATTTGCAGAACAGATTGTTTTATCAAACAGTGAAGGTCTTTTTTGAATGAGGAGCTGAAAGGTTCATAAGTTGAAGAGTTGATCTGTTGATAAGTCCTGGTTGACGAAATCTATATTTAATGCCGAATGCCCGAATTGGAGAAGTCGTAAATCCCAAATCGTATTTCGTAAATATCACACATCATAAATCATACATCCTTCCCACATCTCAGTGGCTCTCTGTCTATCTCCGTGTTTCTCTGTGTCCATGCCTCTCCAAAAAATTAATCGTTAAAACAGCATCTTCGGCTTTAACATTATAGCCAGAACCTTATATTTGCGGTTCTTAAAAACCAATGCTATATGAATTTTAAAAAGGTGAATAACATAGTGGGCTGGGCAGTGTGTGTTTTTGCATGTGCTGTTTATGTGATGACTATGGAGCCGACAGGAAGTTTTTGGGACTGCGGCGAGTTCGTATCCAGTTGCTACAAACTGCAAATCCCGCATCCACCGGGTGCGCCGATGTTCGTTTTGCTCGGAAGATTTTTTATTATCCTTTTTGGCGACAATCCTCAAACGGCCGCACGCGGCGTGAATTTCATGAGCGCTATATTAAGCGGGTTCTCAATTCTATTTTTATTTTGGTCGATCACACATTTTGCACGAAAGATAGTTAGAAAAGGCACTGAGGCATTGGACAATCAACAGCTTTTTATTGTGATGGCATCGGGTGTTGTAGGCGCAATAGCTTATACATTCTGCGACTCATTTTGGTATAGCGCTGTTGAAGGCGAAGTTTATGCGTCCTCTGCATTCTTTACTGCGATGGTGTTTTGGGCAATTTTGAAATGGGAAGACAATGCTGACAAACCAGGTTCAGACAAATGGCTCATTTTTATTTTTTACATGATGGGCTTGTCAATCGGGGTTCACTTATTAAACCTTCTTACCATTCCTGCAATTGCGGTGGTATATTATTTCAGAAGATATAAGCCAACAACCTGGGGCTCTATCATTGCTTTTTTGATTGGTTGCATCCTCACAGGGGCTGTGTTGAAATTTGTAATACAATACACGATTAAGGGCGCAGGTTGGTTTGACATTATGTTCGTAAATAGCCTGAAGCTGCCTTTTTTCAGTGGCTTTGCTTTCTTCTTTATTTTATTGACTGTTTTATTAATACTGGGAATCCGTTTTGCAGTCAGAAAAAAATATTACTACATGAAGCTTGGTTTATGGAGCCTCGCGTTCATGCTTCTTGGTTATTCAACATATTTTACAACCATCATTCGCTCGAACGCGGATCCTGCTGTTGACATGTACAACGTAGATAATCCGGTGAGTTTGGAAGGTTATTTGAGTCGTGATCAATACGGTGACTGGCCTATTTTATATGGTCCTGATTTCACTGACAGACCACCAAATGTTGAGAAAGGAAATTTATACGTGAAAGGAAAAACAGAATATGATGTTGCTGGAAAAGTCTACGGACAAGATTGGGGCAATACACCATCTGCGCATTTTTTCCCGCGCATGTGGAACAGCAGCAACGAGCGAAACGAGGTTGATGTTTATAAACAGTATAGCGGTCTTGGGGATGGCGATCAACCTACGATGGCATCGAACATACAATACTTTATGAGATATCAGGTTGGGGAGATGTATCTCCGATATTTTTTGTGGAGCTATTCAGGCAAGCAAAACGATTTGCAGGGATTTGGAAATGTGCGAGATGGCAACGCGATTACAGGCATATCTTTTATTGATAACTATTTTCTTGGTGATCAGAGCAAAATGCCGGACAGCATTCATACAAACAATAAATCGTATAACCGTTTGTTCATGCTACCTCTGATACTTGGCGTGATAGGACTGATCTTTCATTTTTCGCGGGCCAAGAGGGATTTTATTATTACACTACTTTTATTTTTCTTCACAGGATTTGCCATTGTTCTTTATTTGAACCAAGCAGGGCAGCAACCACGTGAGCGTGATTATGCTTTTGCCGGATCAGAATACGCATTTGCAATTTGGATAGGCCTTGGCGTTATTTGGGTGGGAGAGATGTTCCAAAAATTCCTTAAAGGGAGTATGGGCAATTATGCTGCTGCTGGTTTATGTTTCCTCGCAGTACCGGTGTTAATGGGTCAGCAGGAGTGGGACGATCATGATCGTAGCAAGAAAACATTGGCGAGAGACCTTGCAAAAGATTATCTCGAAAGCTGTCCGCAAAATGCCATTCTTTTTTCTTTTGGTGACAATGATACTTATCCTTTATGGTATGCACAGGAAGTGGAAGGAATCAGGCCCGATGTGCGTGTGATGGTGAACAGTTTATTGGGAACAGATTGGTACATGAACCAGCTTCGCTACAAAATAAACAAGAGCGCGCCTTTTGATGTGATCCTTTCACCAGAACAAATACAAGGCAGCAAACGTGATGTCGTTTATTATAGCAAGCTTCCGGGTTTTGATGATAATAAATTTTATGATCTGTATGACATTGTGAAAAATGTTATTGGTAGCGATGATACAAAATATACAAGCAACCAAACAGAAGATGGTTCTCTGATCAATATGTTCCCTGTTAGAAAATTTAGTGTGCCAGTTGATGAGAATACAGTGAGGACAAACGGAACGGTTCATGCAACAGATAGCGTAGTAAATGAGTTGGATATAACGATGTCGAAAGATAAAAACTACATGCTTAAAAATGATCTGGCTATATATGCGATTATTGCTGCTAATAAATGGAAACGCCCGATTTGTTTTACATCAACACAGGAACTCGGATCCCTTGGATTGGATAAATATGTAAGACTTACCGGTCTTGCCTATCAATTAGTCCCAGTTTTAAATGGGAATGTTGATAATGAAACTTCCTATAAAACAGTGATGGAAAAATTTGCTTATGGAGGCGCTGATAAAGAAGGCGTTTATTATGATGAAGAAAACCGCCGTCATCTGAACAGTATCCGTTTGGCAACATCTCAAATTGCAATGAGCCTTGTTGATGCAGGCAAAAAAGATTCCGCAAAAAATGTGCTCGAGCATTTTGATCAGAATGTAAGGGAATCTAATTTCCCTTATGGAATGACAAGCAATAGAGGCAATCAGCAAGATGCTATTTCTGCAAATTTCTTACAAGCATGTTATATGGCGGGAGATTTCACGCTTGCGAAAAAAGTCTCAACATCACTTAGAAAAGATTTGCAGCAGCAAATGCGCTATTATAAATCTTTAGGTGATGATCCGAACATAAGCGATGAGCAACTTGCAACAAATGCATATATGCTGTTGCAGGGAAAAGGTGGAAACCTTACTGGTCATCAAGGTGATTTTGTTCAGGATATTTTTACCACATACAGAATGACAATGCAGATGGGAGAGTGGGAGAAACAATATCTTCCCGGACAAGCTTTACCGCCAACGGAAAAAGCACAATCTATTATCAGTACGCCGCCCGCGTCGAAATCAGATTCAAAAGCTATTAAGAAATAAAAAATATAGTTTCAAAAAAATCCCGGCTAAAATGCCGGGATTTTTTTTGTTGATTATGTCTGAACTAAATTTGAAAATCATTGGGATTAAAATGAGTACGAAATATTAACGTTAACGAACAACCGATTTTATTGAAATTTTAGTTTCAGTATATCAAACACTCTTCAGCACGACATTCAACCCATTCAGGGTTTTCGATCTCCTCATTTTGATCCACCGGTTTCATCGGCGGCTATTCACATTTAACCCTTCGGGCAAAAAGTTTCATGACTTGCTCCCCAAAAATTAATGCCAGCTCTTCAAACTTTCATTTGTGTTCACTTTCTCATTTCTTACGCTCGAAATGTTCATGCAAACAAATGGGAAATATCAATTCCGAATGACAGGTTTTACGTAATCTGAAACGGTTGAATTATGTCAAACACTCTTCAACACGACATTAAACCCTTGCAGGGTTTTCGATCTCCTCATTTTGATCCACCGGTGAAACCGGTGGCTATTCACATTTAACCCTTCGGGTAAAAAATCTCACGACTTGCTTACCCAAAAAATTAATTCTAGACCTTCAAGCCTTCATTTGTGTTCGCTTTCTCATTTCATAGGCTTGAAATGTTCGTGCAAGCGAATAGAAAATATCAATTCCGAATGACACGTTTTACGTAATCTGAAACGGTTGAATTATATCAAACACTCTTCAACACGACATTCAACCCTTTCAGGGTTTTCGATCTCTTCATTTTGATCCACTGGTTTCACCGGTGGCTATTCACATTTAACCCTGCGGGTAAAAAATCTAGCGTCTGATCCAAAATCAATGCTAGCCTTTCAAGCCTTCATTTGTGTTCACTTTCTCATTTCTTACACTCGAAATATTCATGCAAACGAATGGGAAATATCAATTCCGAACGACAGGTTTTACCTAATCTGAAACGGTTGAATATTTTAAACACTCTTCAACACGACATTCAACCCTTTCAGGGTTTTCGATCTCTTCATTTTGATCCACCGGTTTCACCGGTGGCTATTCACATTTAACCCTTCGGGTAAAAAATCTCACGACCTGCTTACCCAAAAATTAATGCTAGCCCTTCAAGCCTTCATTTGTGTTCACTTTCTCATTACTTGCGCCCTAAATGTTCGTGCAAGCGAATAGAAAAAATAAATTCCGCATGATAACTTTTACGTAAGCCTGAAAGGCTTTAATATGAATAGCCCCGTGCAAAGCTCGGGGTTATGACATCATCAGAAATCACAACCCCGCATGGGTTGAATAAACAATGATTTCACAATATATATTTTCATTAAATTCATTTGCTCCCTCGTTTCGCTTCACACGGAGCTATTCATATTGTATCACTGCGAACTTTACTCGGTTGAGATCATAACAAAATTAAAAGGCTATTCTTTCGAACAGCCTTTTAAAAAATTCTATTTCAAATATTCATTAATTATCCCAGAAAATTTTTGGGGCAAATAATGTTGATGCAGGTGTGTTTGCAGTGTTGAGCGTATATTCATTTGATGGATAAAGGAATCTGCGCGGGATCTGGCTTCCTGTAGTAGGAGTGAGCGTTGGCGATCCTGTGCGGCGCCATAATGTCCATGCTTCTGGATTTAAGAACAACGCAATATATTCCTGTTGCGCAATCTTCGCAATAGCATCACTTGTTGCAACAGGCAGTGTGCCATTGGCAGCAAGATATGTTGTGATATTGCCAGCAGAAACTCCAAGCTTTTGCATATTCGCTGTTATCGCTGCTTGATAAAAGCCTTGTGCGTCAGCCGAAGAGCCTCCAGCATTTATAGTTGCTTCAGCCGTTGCAAAAAGTAATTCATCATAAGTGATCAATTCAACCGGTGCTGCAATGCCACCATAATATTCATTCAATCCACCATAGTGAGTCGCAGGTGGTGCTGCTGGCTGACCAGATAAATCATTCGCACTGTCTAAATAAATTGTATATCTAGGATCGTGCAAGCTTATAAGCAAAGCTGCAAAAGGGCTTGGTACTCCCTTTGATTGAAATGCAAAAAGCACGTTACCATTTCTTGATCCGCTTTCAAACTGATACCAGGGTGCTTCTGAAGTTGCAGTTCCTGCAAATGTATAAGTTGCATTGTCTGCATTGGAAGTAAAAGATTGTGCTATTTCGCTTAATGCGCTTGTTGCCATTGCTGAACTTCCTTTGCTCTGATGGATATAAAGCCTTGCTTTAATTGCATGTGCAAATTTTATCCAATTGGCTGCATTGCCTCCATACATCAAATCATCTCCTGAAGGCACAATACCACCGGGATCAGAGTTGCTCAAATATGAAATGCCAGCATCAATTAAATTAGCGGCAGTATCATACAAGTCTTGCGCCTTATCATAAGTAGGCTGCAAGCTTCCGCCTTTGTTTGCTTGAAATGCTTTTGAATAAGGAATATCGCCAAACAGATCAACCGTGGTCTGTAATGTATAAGCCATCAAAATTCTTGAGATACCACTGTACACATTGTCCTGACTTTCATCAGCAGATTGCATCAATGTATAATCATTCTCCATTGTTGTCGTGTACAAATCAGCCCAAAGGTTATCGAATGCACCCGTGCTGTAACTATAAATATAAAAGTTCTGGAACTGGCTCGCTGCGCCGAAAGTTTGCTGTGTTATCAATGTAGAAAATCTTGAGATATCTCCACCTTGAGTGTATGCTAAACCAGTTTCAATAGTCGGCAATAATAAATTCGGCGTAACACTGTTTGCTACATTCGGATTATTATTCAGGTCAGTAAAAAAACTTTTCTTACACGACGTGATCAAAATTAATAAGCCGGCTAAAAGAATTAAATTATTTATTTTATATCGCTGCATAATATTTTGTTTTATTTGTTTGGATAATAGTTTTTATAAACCAAGATTTAAACGAACACCATAAGTTTTGGTGCCTGGGTTGTTGAAGTAATCCAAACCTTGTGCATTTGCAGGGCCACCAAGACTTGTTTCTGGATCAACGCCATCATATTTTGTCCATAAAAACAAATTATTTGCAAAAACAGTAAATGAAACTCTTGTAAAAGTATTCTTGCCAAAAATTGTATTTGGAAGATCATAACTTAAACTAACCTGGCGCACTCTAGTGAAGCCTGCATTTTCAACATCCACTTCTTGTGTAGGGGCGCCAAAGCTGCTTTGTATATTCTGCCAGTAATATTGAGTATATACCGAGCTGTTGGTATTCGCTGCTCCTGCACCTGCTAATTCTGTAACACCATCTGCCGCATAATGCACTAAGTTTCCGTTAGCATCTAAGTGACCCAATTGGCCTTTGAATGTAACGCTCTGGCCTCTGTTTGCAGTTCTTTGAGATGTTCCTTTTTGTTCCAACGCACCGCGTGTTCCATTCCACATGTCGCCACCATGGCGAATATCAATTTGAAATGAGAACGTGAATTTTTTGTAGCTGAAATTACTGATCACTGATCCTAACCATTGAGGGTTTGGATTTCCGATAACCTGCAATGGACCCGCATCAGTTAATGGCTGTGCAAAACCAGGATCTCCTGGTGCATCATTTAATATTACCGGAGCTTTTAGATCATTTGTTGGTGTGCTGCCCTTGGTGTTATAAGATGCATGTATTTGCGTCGCACCATATAAAACTCCAAAAGGTTGTCCTGGAATAGCAGCCACTTCGGCTTCACCACCACCAAATCCACCAACGAGCAATTCATTAACGCCAGGATATAATTGCAAAACCTTACTGATGTTTCTAGACCAGTTAAAGTTCACATCCCAACGGAAATCTTTGGTCTGAACAGGTGTTGTGTTCAATGTTACTTCAAGTCCTTTGTTGCTGAGTGAAGCTGCATTTAATTCGATGGCGCCAAACCCTGTTGAGTTAGGCAAGCTTACTGGTAAAATATCATCCGTTGTTTTTGAATAGTAAGCAGTAACGTTTAAGCCTATCCTATTTCTTAAGAAACTCAGATCTGCACCAAATTCAACTGAGCGTGTATTTTCTGGTTTTAGATTTGTGTTGCCCACAGTTGTAATGCCAGAGCTTAGCTGATAGCCGGGAATGCCATTGAACGGAAATGTGATCCCACCTGTCCAGCCATCTGCAAAAGTTGCAGTGCTATATGGCGTTGTCAATGCATAAGGTGGAGGATCTTGCGCTACATCAGCATAAGAAGCCCTGAGTTTTCCGAAAGAAAGAATGTTGCCATTCTTCAAACCCGGCAATTCAGTAAATATCCATGATAATGCTGCAGAAGGATAATAATAAACATCATTAGCCGCAGGCAGCGTTGACGATGTTTCTCTGCGTCCAGTTAAAGTGAGGTACAACTGTTTTTTATAATTCAAATCTGCTTCAGCATAAAATGCCATCGTTGCTTTTCTCAATTCACCTTCTGATGATTGATAAGTACTGGCATTGGACATATCCAAAAATCCAGGGATAGCTAACTGTTGCCCTTCAGCAAAGCGTGTGTTTTTTTGTTTGCTATAAAAGTTGTTACCAACAATTAATGAGCCCTCAAAATCTTTACTAAAAGATTTATGCATGTTCACAATAAAATCTGAATTGAATATGGTGCTGAGATAATCGACCAGAACAACTGCGCCCAACGGAAATGATTCATCATTTACGTTGTACGCAATTTTGTCTGACTGAGAATAAATATCACCACCGAGGCGATAAGTCAAAGTCATCCAGCTCAGCAATTGATAATCGGCTTGAATAGAACCCAAGATGCGGTTCAGATCCGATGTTGTTGGTGCTTCATTAACTGTCCAATAAGGATTGTTATATCCGATGCCGCCTCGGTAATTTCTTTGAGTGCCGTCAGGAAAAATATAAGCTTCAGGATGATCGGCAGCGTTACTGAATCCATCGGAGTTATCGAAGCTCGGAGGAGTGCGCGTTAGACCAAGCATGATACCCGATACGTTCGATCCTTGCTGCACTTTTTTATTATACGAATTGGTATATAAAATTGAAGCAGTTGCGTGCAACTTGTCAGTGATTTTAGATTCACCGCTTAAATTCACTGTTGTTTTATTGTATTTGCTAGTTGGTATCACGCCAGTTTGATAGAGGTTTCCCAATGACAACCTGAAATTTGATTTATCATTTGAACCAGAAAGTGCAACGTTATTATTGGTAGTAAATCCTTTTTGAAAAAAATCATATTGATTGTAAGGATGTACAGGAGTTTTGCCTGTAGGATCTGATTTGCCTACAATGGCTCCATTCTTGTCCCATTTATAATTTGCATTTCCATCCCATAAAAGCGTGTCCATATTCGGTCCCCACGAAGTGGAACTAGAACCGTCTTCAGGGCCTAGGTACACACCATTGCTTCCCTTTGCATATTGGTTTTGTAAACCGGGAACCTGGCTTATTTTATCCATTGTAACAGATGAGTTGAAAGTAACACTCGTGCCTCGTCTTCCAGCACCTTTTTTTGTTGTTACCAATATAACTCCATTAGCACCTTTCATTCCCCAAAGCGCAGAAGCTGCAGGCCCTTTCAGCACATTTACAGATTCAATATCATTTGGGTTGACATCCAATCCGCGATTGGTAGGTTGTGCGCCACCAGTAAGATTTCCATTTGAATTAGATGCGCCGAAACCATTTCCTTCTGCATCGAAATTGTTTATTGAGTTATCTACTGGGATACCATCAATTACTATTAACGGTTGATTATCTCCCGTGATAGAATTGACGCCTCTTAAACGGATGTATGTTCCTGCACCCGGATCGCCTGCGCTATTGATAACTGTAAGTCCCGACACTTTCCCATTCATTTCAGAAAGTGGGTTGCCTGTGCCTGATTTATTCAGTTGATCATTGCCAATTGTTTGGGTTGCAACACCCAATTTTCTTTTTTCACGTTTAATGCCCAATGCGGTCACTACTACTTCATTTAATGAAGAAGCATTGTGCTTTAAAAAAATGTTCATGTTCTGCGAATTGCCAACTCTTATTTCTTGAGTCTCGAACCCAATGCCGCTAATGATTAATACAGCGTTTGCGGGGGCATTGATTTTGTATTCGCCATTTGCATCTGCACTAACACCACCTTTAACGCCTCTGATCCTAACGCTTGCGCCCGGGACCGCGTTTCCTGATGAGTCTGTGATTTTGCCCGTTAATTCTTTAGTTTGGGCGAACGACATGGTGAGTAAGCAGCATAATAATGCTGTTAGGAAAAATGAAATTTTTCTCATGCTAAAACATGTTTTAGGTTAAATAAAAAAAACTAATTGTTCAAACGTGTAGTAGTTAGGTTGCTAATTGATCCATCTAGCAATTCTCATCATGGCAAACAAGCGCGCTAGAGTTTAGATTGACAAAACTTTTTAAAATTTAATAATCTATTATTAGTTTGAGTGAACGAAGTGCTGAGTAAACAGCATAATGATGCTGTTGGGAAAAACGAAATTTTTCTCATGCTAAAAACAAGTTTTAGATAATTAAAAAAACTAATTGTTCAAACGTGTAGTAGGTTAGGTTGCTAATTGATCCATCTAGCAATTTTCATATTAGGACAAGGAAGCTCGTTAGAATTAGACAGGCAAAGCTTTTTTATAAAAAGGATTGAATCATCTATTTAATTTTCATCAGAACAAGGAGGACAAGGAGAGGAAAGGTTTAATTGCAAAGACAAATCATTTTTTATAAACGCTGCAAACGTTCAAATAAATCATTCGTTAATGCAATTGAGTGCGCGAAAGTAGAAAAAAAATTGAGAAAACTAAATTTCATTTTTTTTAATATTTAAAACTCATTAAACCAATTTCAATTTGTTTTGTTTTAATATTAGTCACGCCGTTTCTGGTAAATGATGAACACATAAATTATCAGTAACTTTAGTTTCAGAAAAAAACATTTAAAAATTTTATTAGATGATCGGTTTTCACTTCACAAAATTTGATCCCAATCAAAAAGGCAAATCAAAATTTGATCAGTTGCTTGATCTGTTCATGCAATTGCTGAATTATACAAACGGAGATGTGGGTGAAGCTTTGCAATGGATGAATCAATTAGACAAAGAATATAAGCTAACTGACAATGAATATGGAATGGGTGATTTTATTGATGACCTGAAAGACAAAGGCTACATTGATGAGAACAAACAAAATGGCGAGATTAAAATCACTCCTAAAACTGAACAAGGAATTCGCAAGCGCTCATTAGAAGAAATTTTTGGCAAGCTGAAAAAAACAAAGCAAGGAAATCATAATACATTCAAATCAGGACAAGGCGATGAAATAAAACCTGAAACAAGATCTTTTCAATTTGGCGATCTGTTGGAGCAGATTGATTTTACTGAATCGATCCGCAACGCACAGATTAATCATGGCATTGAAAGTTTCAATATGCAGGAGGATGATCTGAAGATCCGCGAGACGGATTTTAAATCGCAAACATCAACGGTATTGATGATCGATATTTCTCACTCCATGATTTTGTACGGTGAAGACAGGATTACGCCAGCAAAAAAAGTGGCGATGGCTTTGAGCGAATTGATAACAACAAAATATCCAAAAGATACTTTAGATATTGTTGTGTTTGGAAATGATGCATGGCCTGTTGAAATAAAAGATCTTCCTTATTTGCAAGTTGGTCCTTATCATACCAACACTGTTGCAGGATTAGAAATGGCGATGGATATTTTGCGGAGAAGAAGGAATCAGAACAAACAGATTTTCATGATCACTGATGGAAAACCTACATGTTTGAAGATTGGGAAAAAATATTATAAAAATAGTTTTGGCATCGATAGGAAAATTACAAACCGTTGTCTAAACCTTGCTGCACAATGCAAAAAATTAAAGATACCGATCACAACATTTATGATTGCAAGTGATCCTTATCTGCAAAGATTTGTAACAGAGTTTACCGAAACAAATAATGGCAAAGCATTTTTTGCATCGCTTGATAAATTAGGCGCATTTATTTTCCGCGATTTTGAAAGCGGAAAAAGAAAAACAGTTTATTGATTTGGATTATTGTGATTGATTGGATTAACGATTGCTCTCGCTATATTTTTAATTTGCATTAAAAAAATTGTTTCACTAGCTCCGGCATTTATGCCGGAGAAATAATCGAATTTTAGAAATCGTATATCCAAAATTATTAATCGTAAATTTCAAAGATGAACATAAAAAATATAAAGACTTTAGGTGAACTGAAAAAATCAGGATACAAAAGAAGAACTGTAAAAGAAGAGATCCGTGAGAACCTCATCAAAAAATTGCAGAATAAAGAGTCTACATTTTCGAAGATTATAGGTTATGAGGATTCTGTTATCCCTGATACGGAACGTGCTTTGCTTTCGAGGCATAATATTTTATTTCTTGGTTTGCGCGGACAGGCAAAAACAAGAATGGCAAGGCAAATGGTGGAGCTGATGGATGAATATATTCCTGTTATTGCAGGTAGCGAAGTGAATGATGATCCGCTTTTTCCCATTACAAAATTTGCAAAAGATATTATTGCCGAAAAAGGTGATAGCACGGAGATTGAGTGGCTTCATCGCAGTGAGCGTTATGGAGAAAAATTGGCAACGCCAGATGTGAGCGTTGCTGATTTGATTGGTGATATTGATCCAATCAAAGCAGCAAACCTCCGATTGAATTTTGCTGATGAAAGAGTGATCCATTTCGGCATCATACCAAAAAGTAATCGCGGTATTTTTGTGATCAATGAAATTCCAGATCTGCAGGCACGCATACAAGTTGCGCTGTTTAATATTTTGGAGGAAGGTGATATACAAATACGTGGTTTTAAATTGCGCATGCCGCTTGATATTTTATTTGTGTTCACTGCAAACCCCGAAGACTATACAAATCGCGGATCGATTGTTACTCCACTGAAAGATAGAATTGAAAGTCAGATATTGACTCATTACCCAAAAAATATTGAGCACTCGCTGGCAATTACAGAACAGGAAGCAGATATTTTAGATGAACAAAAAACATTGGTGAAAGTTAGCGATCTGGTAAAGCGATTGATTGAGCAAGTTGCATTTGAAGCAAGAGCCAGTGAGTTTGTTGATAAGAAAAGCGGTGTGTCTGCAAGGCTCACCATTGCTGCTTATGAGAATGCTATCAGTGCAGCGGAACGAAGAGCAATCGTGAACAAGGAAAAAGAAACGCAGGTCTGGATGAGTGATCTTGTCGGCATCATTCCGTCAATCACTGGAAAAATAGAATTGGTATATGAAGGCGAACAAGAAGGCCCGTATCAGGTCGCGTTTAATTTATTAGAGAAAGCTTTCCGCACACAGTTCATCAATTATTTTCCCAATCCTGAGCAATTAAAAAAGCGCAAAGCATCAGAGAAAGAAGAGAATCCTTTCAGGCCGATTACAACGTGGTTTGATAAAGGCAATCAGGTGAATTTATTTTTCAACACAAAAGATGATGAAAAAATTCAGCAGCTGTATAAAGTAGATGGATTACACGCGCTAATAAAAAAATATTTCAAGCAGGCCAATGAAAAAGAGGCAGCATTGTTAATGGAATTTGTATTGCATGGTTTGGCAGCTTATTCTTTGATCAGCAAAAAAGTAGTGGAAGGAAAAATTGAGTTCAAAGATTTGATTGGATCGATGGTAAATTTAAATTCAGGATCTTATAGCAGTGATCAGGATTTTGATGAGAATGATTTTAATTAGCATATAACCCAAAACAACTGATATGAATCGATTAAGAATTGCTATGGCAATAGCTGTTACGCTATTTGCTATCAGCCTACATGCACAAGATGCGATAAGCTATCAACTTCCACCAAAAGAAATTGCAGATTTATTGTTGGCAAAGCCTACTCCTTCAGTGAGCATTGATAGCAAAGCTGAGTGGATGTTATTAATGGAGCGAAGCACATATCCTTCTGTTGAAGAATTGGGGCAGCCTGAATTAAAAATTGCAGGCTTGCGGATCAATCCAAATAATTTTTCTCCGAGCAGGCAGTTCTCGATTAATATTTTCACTTTAAAAAATATTAAGACAGGTAAGCAATATTCAATAACTGGTCTTCCTGCAAATCTTTTAGCAAGCAATATTAATTGGAGCCCAGGCGAAAAGAAATTTTCATTTACAAATACTACGAGCAGTAAAGTAGATTTATACGTGGTAGATATTGCCACACAAAAAGCAGCAAAAATTAATAAAGCAGCATTGAATACTGTTTTGGGAGATGTATATGTATGGTTAGATGACAATACTATTGTTTACAAATCAGCAACACAATTACCATCGGCCGCACCCAAAAAACCAATTATGCCTAAAGGCCCAACCATTCAGCAGAGCCTTGGCAAAACCGCTCCCAGTGCCACTTTTGAGGATCTGATAAAATCTCCTTATGATGAACAGGCATTTGAATTCATGGCAACATCACAATTGATCCAAAATAAAAATGGAGTTGAAACAAAGATTGGCAAGCCTGCTATCTATTTAGATTTTCAATCTTCACCTGATAAAAAATATTTTTTGACGAAAACCATTAATAAGCCATTTTCTTATTTAGTGACTGCTTATGGTTTTCCGACAACTATTTCAATAATTGATGTTACCGGAAAAGTGGTAAAAGTAGTTGCTGATTTACCAAGCACAGAAGCAACACCAAGTGGTTATGACAACACGCAAAATGTTCCAAGTGATTTCGATTGGCGCGATGATGAGGCTGCAACAGTCACTTGGTCGATGCCGTTGGATAGTGGCTTGATAAAAAAGCAAGTTGATTATCATAACGCAGTTTATTCTTTGTCGGCGCCATTCACTGGTGAAGCAAAAGAATTATTCAAAACAAAAATGCGCTATGCCGGAACATCGTGGGGCAATGAAACATTTGCATTGGTGTATGAAATTTCAAGAGCGAAACAAACACTGAGAGCAAGCAGATACAACACAGCCAGCAATACTTTGGAAACATTATTTGAGCGCAATCAAACAGATGCTTATGGAAACCCCGGAAATCCTGTAACTGAAAAAAATAAATTCGGAAGAGATGCAATTATTACTATTGATAGCGGAACAAAATTATTGATGAATAATACTGCTGGTTCTTCCCCAAAAGGCGATCTGCCTTTTTTGGCGAAATTTGATTTATCAACCAAACAAAATGAAATTATATGGCGATGCAGTGAAGGCACTTATGAATTTGTTGTTGATGTGATTGATCCAAATAATCTTGTTTTGCTAACGAGAAAAGAATCGCAAAAAGAAGTGCCTAATTTTTTTATTAAAGATTTGAAATCGCATGGTGCAGATAAAGCTGTCACTTCATTTGTGAATCCTTATCCGCAATTGGACGGCGTTACTAAACAAAAAGTTTCTTACAAACGTGCAGACAGTGTTGATCTCACTGGCGATCTTTATCTTCCCCAAAATTATAATAAAGATAAAGACGGACCATTGCCTGTTTTGATGTGGGCATATCCCCGCGAATTTAATTCTGCTTCAGATGCAGCGCAGGTGCGTGGTTCGCAATATCGTTTCACGACAATCAATGCAGGTTCGCCTATATTTTATGTAACACAAGGCTATGCAATTTTCGATAATGCTGAAATGCCAATTGTTGCATCAAGCGCAGATAAAAAACCGAATGATGATTTTGTACATCAATTGCAAATGAACGCAGAAGCTGCTATTAATAAGTTAAGTGACATGGGCGTTGGCGATAGAAATCGCATAGCTGTTGGTGGACATAGTTATGGTGCGTTTATGACCGCAAATTTATTGGCGCATACAACTTTATTTAAAGCGGGCATTGCACGCAGCGGCGCATACAACAGAACACTTACGCCATTTGGTTTTCAGAATGAAGAAAGAACTTATTGGCAGGCGCCTCAATTATATTATGAGATGAGCCCATTCAATTATGCAGATAAAATTAAAACGCCTATTTTATTGATCCATGGCGATGCTGATGATAACCCCGGCACATTTCCTATTAATAGCGAAAGATTATTCAATGCAATAAAAGGAAATGGAGGAACGGTCAGATTTGTTTTTCTTCCCTATGAAGCACATGGCTATCGCGGCAAAGAAAATTTATTGCACATGTTGTGGGAGCAATATCAATGGCTGGAAAAATATGTGAAGAACGCGAAGTAAATTAATACCTCACTTGCACACTAAATTTTCCTTCAGGTTCGCCTAGTTCGTTGGCTGCTGAATTGCTGATGCGAACTAGCAAGCCTTCACTTTCTTTCATATCTGGCAATTGCCCAAGCACTTTTGCATACACACTTTTTTGTGTTGCAGGTGCAATTATTTTCACAATGGTGCCAACAGGAACGTTGTTGATCAGCACATAATATTTTCCATCATTCCATCCGCTCGAACTTTTAAAAGTTCCTGCTGTTCCACCGGCTTTATTACTGCCATCAGAATAATCGCTGCTGAAATATCCGCCGTTGGCATGATTGCTATTTGAAACATTTATGTAAACTGCTTTGGGCTGATTTGCAGGAGCAGGGTTGCTCACAGCTTTTGCATCGTGTTTCACTTCTTGCTGAGGTTTTTCAACAATGGCTGCTTGTTTTTTTTCTTGTTTTACAACAGGAACAGTTTCTTCAACATTATTGTTTTTTGTTTCAGCAACCGCATCCACTTTATTTGAACCTCCGCTTGCCAAATATGACAATGAAGTTTTTACTTTTATGTAACCAATTACCAATTGCATTCCTTCTTTTGCTCCATCTTTTTTTATCTTATTCCATTTCATTAAATTTTCAATCGGCACTTTATCATACATGGTGCTCACATGCGCTAACGTTTCATTGGATTGCAATTCATGATAAGCAGGCACAAAAGTTTCATCGGCATTTTTTTTGCCGTCCTGTGAAAAATTGATATGGCTCAAAGGGATTTTTAATTCTTGTCCGATACCGAGCGGATGCTCGAGTGTTAGCCCATTATATGGCGCGATTTCTTTTGGGCTTACATTATAAATTCGACCAACACTATACCAGTTTTCTTTTGCGATGACCTTGTGAACGAGATATAATTTTCCACCTTCACCATGAACATTCAGATCATGCGATTGCGAAAAAGAGAAGCTGGTTAATAGAATGAAGAAAGCAAACTGGATGAATATTTTCATAGCATCATTTTTTGGATTGCATCTGCAAAGATGGGGAAATATCTTGCAAATAAAATACTAAAAAGCTTAAATTAGTAGGATGAATATTATAGGCAAATGGGAGATTGCGGAAGCTGAAATGGGTGGTAAATCATTGCCAACCGAGTCGTTTAAAGATTTGATACTCGATCTTGATG
>CAIYPC010000073.1 GCA_903927975.1 uncultured Bacteroidota bacterium
ACGGTGAGTTGTGAGTTGTGAATTGTGAATTGTGAATTCAAAAACGATTTACCACTATCAATCACCAATTCACCATTCACCATTGACCATTCACACCCTAATGCTTTCAAAATCCCCAACGCCGCTTTATCATCATTTGAATGTCCCGGATTTTTAATAATGCTTTTCCCTTTTGAAACCAATGCAGCCGCACACGCACGCTGCATCGAGCTTTTAGAGGCTGGCACTTGTATATCTCCTTTTAATATAGATGGTTGAATTGTTGCTTGCATCTTCTTTTTTTACATGTAGTAAGAGCTTGGTATTCCGTCTTACCACTTATTACTGATCACTTTTTCATCATCTTGCCCTAATGATGGAGTAGATGATTTTTTCCAAATCATTTATTGGGATCGATTTTGTTTGCGCTTGTCCGATTTTATTAAGCAACACATAATTGATGGACTGCTTTTCTTTCTTCTTGTCCATCTTCATCATCTCAAAAACCTTTTTCGGATCAAATTCTGCTAACGTTGGCAATCCATATTTTTCAAGTGTTGATACCACTCGTGAAGTTTCTTTGAAATCAAGATAATGTTCTGAAATAATACAAGCAATCACCATTCCAATTGCTATCGCCTGACCATGCGAAAGCGCGTATATTTTTTCAATGGCATGACCCAAAGTGTGTCCAAAATTCAACAGTTGCCGCTCCCCTGCTTCAAATTCATCTTTCTGCGTAACCTCTGATTTCAAAAGTGCATTTTTTTGAATCAGCTTTAATAATGCAGTCTTATTTTTTTGATAATGCGAAAGCTTATTTTTTTCAAGCTCTTTAAACATCGCCACATTTTTAATACAGGCATGTTTAATTATCTCCGCAAAACCGCTCGCCCATTCATGCTGCGGCAGTGATTTTAAAAATGAAACATCATACAACAAAAAATCAGGCTGATTGATGGTGCCGATCAAATTTTTATATGCGCCCACATCAATCCCGTTCTTTCCTCCAATAGATGCATCAACCATTGACAGCACTGACGTTGGCACAAAACCATATTTTATGCCACGCATATAAACCGAACCGACATAACCCGTCATATCAGTAATAACACCTCCGCCAACTCCAATCAAATAAGTTTTACGATCAGCTTCCATTGCTATCAGCTTATTCACGATCATATCAACCGTTTCCTGCACTTTAAATTCTTCGCCAGCTTTGATCACAATCACATTCCAACCATCAAATTTCTTTTTGAAGGTTTTGAAAATATTTGCGTCAGTGATAATGGCAGCATGTTTTTTGTCAACAAGCTTTTCGAGGTAAGAAAAATCTGCATCGAAATAATAGCTCACTCTTTTGGAGGAGAACTGGAATATTTTTTTTGCATTGGCAGCTCGTTGTGTTAAGTCTGAAAGTTAGTAAAGTCAGAAAGTCGGGAAGAAGATTCTTTCGGACCTTCGGTCTTCCCGACTTTCTGACTTCTTTATGAATTTAAAATCTTATTCTGACGATTGATGCTTTCCATGTGAACTGCATCAAAATATTTTGTGATGAATTCTTTGCTCAGTCCAAGTTTTTCGCCTTTCGCATAAGCACGCTCCAGTATTGCGTTCCATCTGTTCGTCTGCAAAATGGTAATGTTGTTTTCTTTTTTATACTGACCGATTTTTTCAGAAACTTTCATGCGTGTTCCAAGAATCTGCATCAATTCATCATCCAAATGATTTATTTGCTGGCGCATTTTTTCCATCGCTGCATGATATTCTTCTGAAGCAATATCTTCTTTTCTCCAGCGTATGCTATCGAGCATTTCAGCCAAGCGCTCAGGTGTCACTTGTTGTTTTGCGTCGCTCCATGCTTTATCAGGATCAATATGGCTTTCAATGATCAAACCATCATAATCAAGATCGATTGCTTCTTGCGCAACTTCTTGCAAAATATCTCTGCGTCCACAAATATGTGAAGGATCATTTATAAAAAGCATTCCGGGATTGCGGCGTTTCATTTCAATCGCCAAATGCCACATTGGTGCATTGCGATATTCAGTATTGCCGTAAGAAGAAAACCCGCGATGTATCAAACCAATTTGTTTAATGCCCGCTTTTGCAACACGCTCAACAGCTCCAGTCCACAATTCCAGATCAGGATTGATCGGATTTTTTATCAGCACGGGAACATCAACACCACGAAGCGCATCAGCAACTTCCTGCACGCTGAACGGATTAACCGTTGTACGTGCACCAACCCAAAGAACATCCACTTCAAATGTCAGCGCATCTTCCACTTGCTTGCCAGTCGCCACTTCCACAGCAACGGGAATGCCCGTGAGTTTTTTTGCACGTTGCAACCATGGCAAACCTTTTGCACCAATGCCCTCAAAACTTCCGGGACGAGTGCGCGGCTTCCAGATGCCTGCACGCATCATATCCACTTTACCGGTCTTGTGTAACCGAACTGCGGTTTCCACCACTTGTTCTTCGGTTTCAGCACTGCATGGTCCCGCGATAATAAGCGGACGTTTGTTCCATTTTTCCTGAACTATCTCTTTCATTTTTGTTTCTGTTGCTTGCATAAAAGGAATTTGCGGTTTACGATGTGCAGTTTTTTAATTGCACATTTATTATTAATTTTTTAATTACTAATTCTTAACTCTTTTCTTTTTTTGAACCCAGCATTGGTTCTCTCTTTATCATCGTTGCGTCGCACTCTTGTACTATTTGGACTCTACTGAGCTTTTGTTTCATAATCTGCAATAACACCAATCATCGAGTATTACATCACAATTTTCAACAACATCATTTTCAAAGTCCCTGAGATTCCTCCTTCGTCGGAATGACAGATCGAGTAAAAGTATCAACCTCTTTCTCAATGTATTCCTACCACCTACATCACAGCCTCTAAAAATTTTATTACACCGTTACACACAAAGAACTACAAACCACAAACTATAAACCACAAACATTACCTACTATTCGCATCATTCATCCTGATCCTTCTTCCCTTATAATTCTTGCCATCAATAGCACGGATCATTTGAGGTGCAGATTTCCTATCCACTTCAATCCAACTGTTCATCTCTTTCATATCAATTCTTCCCAGCACATCTTTTCGCAGATCACTCATGTCAAGAATAAATTGTAAAAAGCTCGCTTTATAAAAACCGTCTTTCGTTCCGAGGTTCACAAACAGTTTCATATAATCACCGTTGCCACTAAACTCTCTTCCTCTTGTATCTCTGTTGAAATTGCGCTCTTGCGTGGGCTCTCTCCGGTCTCTGCTGCCTCTTGAATCAGTTCTTGCTTCACGCGGACGGTCTCTCACATTCAGGTCTTCAGCATTTTCATAATATTTCAGGAAGCGATCAAATTCCATAGCAGCGACACGTTTCAACACTTCTTCTTTTGTTATATCTGCAAATTTCTCAGCAATCATTGGAACATAAGTTTCATAATCGCCATGACTGATATCTGCCTGCAACAATTTTTCCATGAAATGGAAGAACTGTTTTCTGCAAACATCTTTTCCGGCTGGAATTTCCAGTTTATGAAATGGGACTTGTACCACACGTTCAATCTGTCTTATCTTTCCAATCTCACGGCTATGTATAACCGATAAGCAAATTCCCGTGTTCCCAGCTCTTCCAGTACGACCACTTCTGTGCGTATAAACCTCCAGATCATCAGGCAATTCATAATTGATAACATGCGTGATTCCCTGCACATCTATTCCTCTCGCTGCCACGTCTGTTGCAATCAACAACTGTAATGTTTTCTCACGAAACTCGCCCATCACTTTATCGCGCTGTTGCTGTGTCAAGTCACCATGGAGCGCATCGATATCATATCCTTCCCTTGTTAATTTTTCGGAAATATTCTGCGCATCGGCTTTGGTGCGCGTAAAAATAATCCCATAGATACCCGGATTAAAATCAATAATGCGTTTCAGCGTTTCATAACGGTGATGTGCAGCCGTAATGTAATATTGATGTTCAATATTTTTATTTCCCGTGTTCACTTTGCCAACCGTAATCTCCACCGGCTGCTTCATGTATTTTCTGCTCACACGTTTTATTTCTGCAGGCATCGTGGCACTAAAAAGCCATGTTGCTTCACGCTTTGGCGTGTTCTGCAAAATAAATTCGATATCATCCTGAAAGCCCATGTTCAGCATTTCATCAGCTTCATCCAACACCACATATTTTATCTGTTCGAGATTAATCGCTTTTCTTTCTATCAAATCAATCAGCCTTCCGGGAGTCGCCACCACAATCTGCACACCTCTTTTCAAATCCCTAATCTGCATTCCGATAGAAGCGCCGCCGTAAACTGCCACCACATGCATGCCTGGCATAAATTTTTTGAACAGTTCCACTTCGCTCACAATCTGCATGCACAATTCTCTCGTTGGGCAAACCACCAATGCCTGTGGATATTTTTGATCCACATCCACCAATTGCAACAATGGCAAGCCAAAAGCTGCCGTTTTGCCCGTGCCCGTCTGAGCGAGACCCACAAGGTCGGTAGTGCCGCTCAATAAAACAGGTATCGCCTGTTCCTGAATAGGCGTTGGGGTCACATAACCCAGCGCGTCTGTTGCCTGAACCAATTTCGCATCCAATCCAAGCCCTTCAAATGTCATCATATATTTTTCAAATTTTGCGCAAAGGTACTATTAATCTGCGATGTATGACGCTCGATGTCAGATGCGCGATTTCTTCAATTCGAACAGTCATTATTACCCTTTTTGACTATGATTTAGTTGATTTTCTGATGGACTATGATAAATACACTCATAGGTTTCGTTAAATCAAGTAAATCTCAGTTTTTTTGTTACCCAGCTAATCAATTCTCTTCAGCATTCTTGCGTCGCACTCTTGTACCATTAGTTCGGTATTCAGCTTTAGCCTTCTCCGCAATTTTCCCCATCAACATAATCAGCTTTCACCATTCATTTTTTCACCGCCATAAATGGCGGTGCTAGTCAAAACTTCATTATTCTAGTAATCAGCATTTTGGTACTCGTCCTAATAATCCCAGCAATCCAAAAATCCCAGTTCAGACAATTATCCTCTTAATCTTGTTCGCATTCTCCATTAACTCCCACAGATATTCGTAATTCTCTTTTTCCAAACAGCTTTTGAATTTTCTTAATTGAGAAATATGCTCGTTCAGAACATCCAGCACATTTTCTCGGTTCTGCATAAAAACAGGTGCCCACATCGCAGGGCTACTTTTTGCCAAACGCACAGTACTTGCAAAACCGCCACCAGCCAGTTCAAAAATCGCATTCTCTTCTTTTTCTTTTTCGAGAACCGTATTTGCCAATGCAAATGATGTGATGTGTGAAATATGGCTCACATAAGCTGCATGCACATCATGCGCATCCGCATCCATATAAACCAAATGCATTCCAAGTTGTTTATAAACATTCTCCATCGTTTCCACCGCATCTTTATCACTTTTTTCTTTTTCGCAAATCACACAACTCCTGCCGACAAATGCATCTCTAACCGCGGCTTCGGGTCCGCTATATTCTGTTCCCCACATAGGATGAGTTGCAACAAACCTTTTTCTCATTGGGTGATCTGCCAATGATTTGCAAAGCACATTTTTTGTTGAGCCCGCATCTGCAACAATTTGTTTGTCGGTAATCATATCCATGATTTCACGCATAACCGTCACCGTTGCATCAACAGGGATCGCCACATATATTAAATCGCTTTTTTCAACAGCTTCTTTCAATGGCAATGATTCATCAATCAGTCCGAGTTCCAATGCCTTTTTAATGCTGGCTTCGGTGCGACTGATGCCAATCACATTTTTTGCCAATCTTTTTTCTTTCAGTGCCAGACTGAATGAACCGCTTATTAATCCAACACCAACTATTGTAATCGAATCAAACATTTGCTGCAGTTTTATTTGCCAAAAATTCTTTTACTCTTTTAATGCTCTCGGAAAATTTTTCTTCAGTTGTGCAAAGGCTAACCCTCACATAATTTTCTCCCGCGCTTCCAAAAATTCCACCAGGTGTGATGAAAACATTTGCGTTATATAACACATCATCACTCAACTCAAAACCATTTTTATATTTTGTAGAAATCTTAGCCCAAACAAACATTCCCACTTGATTTTTTGAATAATCGCAATTCAACAAATCAAGCAATTCAAAAACTTTTTCTCTTCTTTTTCTATAAATAGCATTCACGCTATCGTACCAATCTTTGCCAAGAGAAAGCGCTTTTGCTGCGGCTAATTGAACCGGCAAAAACATTCCGCTATCCATATTACTTTTAAAACGGATTACTTCATCAATTCTTTGTTTTGCGCCAACGAGCATACCTACACGCCAGCCAGCCATATTCTGAGATTTGCTCAATGAATTC
>CAIYPC010000074.1 GCA_903927975.1 uncultured Bacteroidota bacterium
TGGCCTTTTATCAATTTTTGCAGCAGCTATCGTTTACGCAAATCTGCATTTAATTACGTCCGGTATAAGTGAAGTCTCAATTAAAGAAATTCCTGCAAGCTGGTTCCAATCGCTTAATTCAACATTTGTCGTTTTATTCGCTCCGTTTTTTGCATGGCTCTGGCTATCACTCGGAAAAAAAGAACCATCATCACCAACTAAAATGGCATTGGGATTAATGTTGCTTGCGCTTGGATATTTATGGATAGCAAAAGGTGTGGATCATGTTGCACCAGGAGTGAAAGTTAGTATGATATGGCTCACAGGAATGTATGCATTGCACACGGCTGGGGAGCTTTGCCTATCGCCTATCGGCATGTCGCTGGTAAATAAATTATCACCATTAAAATTTTCATCGTTGCTAATGGCAATATGGTTCACAGCAAATTCTTTCGGTAATAAAGTTGCCGGCGTGCTCAGTGCATTATATCCAGAAAATGGGAAAACAACATCATTTCTCGGCTACCAGATGAGTAATCTGCATGATTTCTTTATGCTGTTTGTATTTATGGCAGGCGCAGCATCTATCATTCTTTTTTTACTAACGTTACGTTTGCAGAAAATGATGAAAGAAGCATAATTTTTTGTCTTGATGCAGAATTTGAAAACATTGCTTCAATAATATTTGTTGAATAATCCAGCTATATATCGCACCTCTAAAATCGTACATCTTTCATGAACATTGAACAACAACGGCTTGAAAATAAAGAATGGAAAAAATGGGGACCGTATGTAAGCGATCGCCAATGGGGAACAGTGCGTGAAGATTATAGCGCAAATGGTGAAGCATGGTCTTTCACCACGCATGAAATGGCTCGCAGCAAAGCATGGCGCTGGGGTGAAGAAGGCATTGCTGGCATTTGCGATGACCAACAACAGATATGCTTTGCCGTTAGTTTATGGAATAAAAAAGATCCGATATTAAAAGAAAGATTGTTTGGTTTAACCGGCAACGAAGGAAACCATGGAGAAGACGTAAAAGAATTATATTATTATCTGGATTCCACGCCCACGCATTCTTACATGAAGATGCTGTACAAATATCCACAGGCTGAATTTCCTTATTCATGGCTGCTGGATGAAAATAAAAGTCGCACAAGGCTTGATCCTGAATTTGAACTCATCGACACTGGCATTCTTAACGATGATAATTATTTTGATGTTTTTGTGGAATATGCAAAATCAGAAGAGCAGGATATATTCGTAAAAATTTCAATCAAAAATCATAGCAAGCACGATGCTGCTTTAAATCTGCTGCCCACGGTTTGGTTTCGCAACACATGGAGTTGGGGTTACGATGATTACGAACCAAATATGTTTGCGATTGATGATAATGCGATAGAACTTCAACATAAAACTTTTGGCAATTTCAAGCTCTATTGTGAAAAAAGCAATTCATTATTGTTTTGTGATAACGAAACAAACACCCCGAAGCTTTATAATGCAGCCGATAACAAAAAATTTTATAAAGACGGCATCAACGATTATATCGTTCATGGATCTTCAACAATAAATCCCGACAGAGGCGGCACAAAAGCTTCAGCTAATTATGATATTGTTGTTGGTGCCAATCAAACTTATACCATTCGTCTTCGCTTGAGCAATAAAGATCATGACAATCCCTTTAATGATTTTGAAAATGTTTTTAACGAGCGAATAAATGAAGCAAATTCTTTTTATGGAGATCTTCAGAAAGACATTAAAACTGATGATGAAAAAAATGTGCAGCGACAGGCTTTTGCGGGCATGCTCTGGAGCAAACAATTTTATTATTATGATGTAGAGCAATGGCTCAATGGCGATCCCTCGCAACCGCCGCCGCCAAAAGAAAGATTGGAAGGAAGAAATTATGAATGGAAACATTTGAACAATGCAGATGTTATTTCCATGCCCGACAAATGGGAATATCCATGGTATGCCGCATGGGATCTTGCTTTCCATTGCATGAGCTTTGCATTGATTGATCCTTCGTTTGCAAAAAAGCAACTTCTTTTACTCACCAAAGATTGGTTTATGCATCCGAATGGCCAGCTTCCCGCTTATGAATGGTCACTTGGAGATACAAACCCGCCTGTGCATGCAGGTGCTGCTTGTCGTGTGTATGAAATCGATAAACAATATAATAATGGCATAGGCGATAATGTTTTTTTAGAAACCATTTTTCACAAACTGATAATCAATTTCACGTGGTGGGTTAACCGAAAAGATACGGAAGGCAATAATGTTTTTGAAGGCGGATTTTTGGGAATGGATAATATTAGTTTGTTTGATCGCAATGTGAAACTGCCAGGTGGCGCACGCCTTGAGCAATCAGATGGCACCAGTTGGATGGCAATGTATTCATTGAACCTGTTGCGCATGGCACTTGAGCTTGCAAAAACAAATCCTGTTTATCAGGATATGGCAACAAAATTCTTTGAGCATTTTTTGTACATCGCGGGGGCAATGGCAAGCATGGGGGAAGACAACACAGGACTTTGGGATGAAGAAGATGAATTTTTTTATGACATCATTCGCCTACCAAATGATGAAGTAATAAAATTAAAAATCCGTTCGATGGTTGGATTGATCCCATTGTTCGCTGTGGAGATATTGGATGATGAACTGTTGCAATCTCAGCCAAAATTTATTGAGCGTATGAGATGGTTTTTAGAAAACCGTCCCGACCTTGCGGATCTTGTTTCGCGCTGGCATGAAAAAGGAAGTAATGAAAAACATTTGCTGTCGCTGCTTCGCGGACATCGCATGAAACGTATTTTGTATCGCATGCTCGATGAAACAGAATTTCTCAGTGAATTTGGTGTAAGAGCATTATCAAAATATTATGAACAGCATCCTTATGAATTCAATGTGGATGGAAAAGAATTGAGCGTTCAATATACTCCTGCAGAATCGACCATTCCTTTGTTCGGCGGTAATTCAAATTGGCGGGGACCTGTTTGGATGCCAGTGAATTTTTTAATCATCGAAGCACTTTATCGTTTTCACGATTATTATGGTGATGATTTCAAAGTAGAATATCCAACCAACTCTGGACATTATTTATCGTTGAGCGAAATAGCTGATGAACTTTCAAAAAGGCTCACAAAATTATTTTTGCGCGATGGCAACGGAAAGCGAGCTGTATTCGGTGATAACGATAAAATACAATTCGATCCAAACTTTAATAACTACATTTTGTTCTATGAATATTTTCATGGCGACAATGGAAGAGGCGTTGGCGCATCGCACCAAACAGGTTGGACTGGTTTAGTTGCAAAATTACTGCAGCCAAGAAATGCAAAATAAATTTCAGAAAAGATAAAAAGCATAAAATTATAGAACATGAAAGCAAATTATGTTGCTCTCGAAGTAGCAGATGGAACTGTTATGGATGCATATATTTCATCACCCAAAAAAATGGATGGATCATTCCCCGGCATCTTGCTTTTTCAGGAAGCATTTGGTATTAATAACCATATTAGAAATGTTGCCGATCGCCTTGCAGAACGAGGTTATGTTGTTATTGCGCCTGAACTGTTCCATAGGACTGCCGCAGGTTTTGAAGGAAGCTATAATGATTTTCCCGGCGTGATGCCGCATATAAAAGCATTGACCACTGAAGGTTTAGAAGCTGATATTAAAGCATCATTCAATTGGCTTCAAAACCAAAACAACATCATAAAAAATAAAATCGGCAGCATTGGTTTTTGCATGGGTGGCAGGGTATCTTTTATTGCAAATATGATTCTACCATTGGCAGCATCGGTTTCTTATTATTCAGGCAACATGCTTCCGCTTACAAACAGGCTTCATGAAATTCATGCACCACATTTAATGTTTTGGGGTGGATTAGATACGCATATTCTTCCGGAACATATTGATGCTGTTGTGACCGCATTAAAAGAAGCAAAAAAAGAATTTATTAATGTGGTTATTTCTTATGCCGATCATGGGTTTAATTGTGATGAGAGACCTTCTTACCAACCACAAGCAGCCAAAGAAGCTTGGGCAATGGCTTTGACATTTTTTGAAAACAAGTTGCGGTAATGGTGAATATTCAATGCGAAATATTCGAGGATTCAATTCACAACTCACCACTCACTACTCACCATTAAAATTTCATTAACTTAATTTAGCATTTACTTTCTCCCATAGGCATTTAATTTGCGCAAAATGCATAATCATGAAAATGATAAATCTTTTTGCAGCAAGTGCTATCAGCCTTGTTTTCTATAGCAGTTGCTCCCATGATGTTGCTCCGGTTGGACATTATCAGGACACGCCTGTTGCAGCCGATGGCAATATGGATGATTGGAATCTTCCGCTTCGCTTTAGCAATCCAGAACATACTTTTCAGTATTCCGTAACCAACGACAAAAAAATATTTACATCTGCATTTTATCAAAAGATGAAGCCACACAATTAAGAATGTTGCGTGCAGGAATAGATATTTATTTTGATCCGAAAGGAGAAAAAAATAAAAATATCGATCTTGAATTTCCATTAAGAAAAGCTGAACAGACTTCTTACAATAATGGAGATCCTATTACTCCATCGCACACAAGAATGAGCAAGGACGAATTACTTCTTCAATCTGATTATTATAACACCGCGGGTTTTGCAAATATTGAGAATGGGCAATTTGCTGTTGCAGATAAAAAAAGCAGCATACAGGTTGCATTAAAATTGCATGATGACAGCACACTTGTTTATGAAGCAATTGTTCCCATCACCGATATTCCCGGCATTAATCCGTATGGCAAAAATGCAAATAAAAATTTCAGCGTTGGCATTGCAGTGAATAATACAATTCGCAGAAATAATAATTATAATAATTCACCTCGCCCATCCTATGGCGGCGGCATGGGAAGAATGGGAATGCGAATGGGCGGTGGAGGTTACAGAGGCGGACAGCGTTCGCAACCGCCAAAAGAAGAAGTGAACTGGTATTTATTTCGTCCAGCATTTGAGAGCAATAAGTAAGTTCAGAGTTTATAGTTCGGAGTCTGCAACGGATTTCAATCCGTTGCTACAATATGGTCCGAGGCTACGCTTCTGCACGCAACAACTATGAACTTCTTGGCGTAGTTGCGCCTTTGCGAGACAGCCGCAACTCTTCTCCCGAAAATCTCTATTTTTACCGTTCGATAAATTTCATCATGCAAGGCATAATAGAACTGATCAGATCATTATTCGCATCGTATTCCAAAGAGGAAATTATTTCAGTTGAAAAAATTCCTCAGTCAGGAAGCATCCGCATTTATTTTAGAATTGTTACAAACAAAAAATCTTTCATCGCTGCGCATGGCATCAATATAAAAGAGAACAAAGCTTTCATTTATTTTAGTCAGCATTTTAAAGAATCCGATTGTCCTGTTCCAGAAATATTCGCAGTAAATGATGAAAGAACCA
>CAIYPC010000075.1 GCA_903927975.1 uncultured Bacteroidota bacterium
AAGGAAAAAAAAGGCGCAAGCGATTTGAATGTGTGGAAGTGGCTACAAAAAAAGTTTATTTGTTCAGCCCGATTTATGAAGTGAAGTTGAGTTCAGAGTTGTGAGTTCTGAGTCTTGACTCCGACTCTGAACTCCCGACTCCGAACTCACAACTCCAAAAGCATCCAAACATCACAACCAAAATGACCAGTATTTCCCATTGGGCCGTTCAAATATTTGAAGCCGAATTTCTCGTATATGCCCAATGCTTTTTTTAATTCGGGCATTGATTCAATATAGATTTTTTTATATCCTGCTGTCTTTGCAAACTCAATACATTTTTCAATCAATAATTTACCAAGCCCAAGTCCGCGTGCTGTCTTTTTGAGATACATTTTCACTAACTCGCAAGTGTCCTCTGGCAATCCATCAGATGGAAAAATGCCGCCGCCACCAGCAATCTCATTATTGATCAGTGCAACAAAATAAATGCTGCGCTGTTTTTGAAATAGCTGATAAAGGTTATCAGTTGTAGCATCATAATAAACAGTTCCTGGATGGTTTGCGCCAAACTCTGCAAGGCTGCTCCTCACAATTTCAGCAAGTGCTTTATTGTCGGATAGCTCAATAGTCCTGATGGTTACATCTTCCATATTGCGAAGATATTTCACCCAAAGATTTTTATAAAAGGAATTTTAACTTAGCAATGCGATCAGGCCGTAGAGGATAACGAGCGAAAGGAATACAATGCCAAGAAAGGGAATGTGTGCTTTTTTCATTTGAAAGGTCGGGTGGTTATAGGGTTACGGAAATAGATTAAGCATAATGAACGAGAGAAATTGAGATTTATTTTGTGCTGATAACTATGTTTTTGGAAAAGCTTTCAATCATTGAATATTGTATATTCCAATTCTGCATCCTATCGCCTTCTCGGTAAAAAAATTATAAACATCTGTGTCCAAAATGCAAAGCTTTATTTGTTGTATAGCAACTAGATTTGCAGAAAAGAAAAAGAATGGCACATCACAGGCGGATAAGCCCATTTTCCAAAATAAATAACGACACAGGTTTTGGTACCAGTGCAACTAGTGTTGGCGGCAGGTTCGTGAATAAAGATGGGACTTTCAATACGCGCAAAGAAGGGATTCCTGTTTGGGAACGATACAGCATTTTTCATAACATGCTGAATATGTCGAGGTGGAGATTTGTTTCGATTGTTATCATTTTCTACCTGTTGGTAAACTTGGGGTTCAGCGTGCTTTATTATTTTATCGGATCCGAACAATTTCAGGGAATGATTGCGCAAACAGGCTGGCAGAAATTTAAAGAAATTTATTTTTTTAGCACAGAGACATTCACCACTGTTGGTTATGGAAGAGTGAACCCTATTGGTGATTCGGCAAATTTTGTTGCATCCATTGAAGCGATTACGGGTTTTTTATCATTGGCAGTTTTTACAGGTTTGGTTTATGGGCGTTTTTCAAAACCCGAATCGTTTTTGATGTTTAGCGAGAATGCGCTCGTCAGTCCTTACCAAGATAAAACGGCGCTCATGTTCCGTTTCGTTTCTTATAAAGACAATCATGTGCTCACTGATGTGGATGTGAGGGTAAACCTGGGTTTTCAGGTAATAGAAAATGAAAAACCGGTATATAAATTTTTCACGCTCGATCTTGAAAGGCAACGTGTTGATAGCCTGCCAATGAATTTTACGGTTGTTCACCCAATTGATGAAAACAGCCCGCTGAATGGTTTTAGTGCCGATGATATGAAAACGGCCGATGTGGAATTGTATGTGCTGATAAGAGGATTTGATGATGTGTATTCAAACATCGTGCTGCAGCGCACCTCATATACTTATGACGAAATTTTGTTCGAGAGAAAATTCGTGCCGATGTACAAAGAAAGCGAAGATAAAAACACCACCATCATACAGTTGCAAAGGCTGAATGAATTTATTGAAGTGAAACAGGCACTGATCCCAAATCAGGCAGATGTTCCAGCCACTGAATGGTTAAAAGATGAGAGAAATTCATAGTTCATGGTTGATGGTTGATGGCAAAGCATGAATGGGCATAGTCTCGGCGCATATTGTAGCAATGGATTTCAATCCGTTGGAAGCTTGAGGAATAA
>CAIYPC010000076.1 GCA_903927975.1 uncultured Bacteroidota bacterium
CCTTGGTGTGAAAGATGTTTATACAGAAGATGATGGATGGACAGTTCGAACTAAGGATCATAAACCTTCTGTGCATTTTGAGCACGATGTGCATATCAAAAAAAATAAAGCCGATATACTTTCTGATTACAGCATCATCGAAGCTGCAGAAAAAGCAAATGCGAATTTGTTTTCGAATTAATCGAGGAGGTTGAAATAGAGGCGACACCTTTTGAAAATTTTTGCTGCTATCAACGTTTGAAAGGTGTCACCCTATTCAACTATTCGCATTAACTTTCAGTATGAAAAGATATTTATACATTTCCTTCGCATTTTTCTTAATAACACAATTTTCATTCGCACAATCTCCTGAAATTTTAAAGCTGCGAAAATTTCGTGAACAAAATGAACACTCAATTATCAGTGAATTTGTTTCATTTCTTTCTATCCCTAATATCGCTGATGATTCCATGAACATAAAAAGGAATGCAGCTTTCATTATGGACATGATGAATGATCGCGGCATTCAAAATGTTCAGTTATTATCACCAGTTACTCCTTCAAAACCTCCTGTTGTTTATGGCGAAGCAAATATTCCCGGAGCAACACATACTATAATTTTTTATGCGCATTATGATGGGCAGCCTGTTAATCCAGCACAATGGGCGAAACCGCTTGAACCTTTCAAGCCGCAATTGCTGAATGGTTCTCTCGAAAAAAATGCATCTGTTATTTCTTTTCCTGATAATGGTTCTTATGATCCTGAATGGCGCATTTATGCTCGAGGCGGATCGGATGACAAAGGGGGAGTGAGCGCTATTTTAAATGCGTATAACGCGATTATTAAAACCGGATCAAAACTTCATTGCAATATTAAATTCTTTTTTGAAGGTGAGGAAGAAGCAGGATCAGCCCATCTTTCAGAGATTTTAGAAAAATATAAATCGCTTCTTCAATCTGATGTTTGGATAATATGTGATGGTCCCGTTCATCAATCAGGCAAAAAACAAATTGTATTTGGTGTAAGGGGAGATTGTCATGTTGAGTTAACTGTTTATGCTTCTAAAAGACCATTGCACAGTGGGCATTATGGAAACTGGGCCCCCAATCCAGCAATGATGCTTGCGAAGTTGCTTGCATCCATGAAAGACGAAAATGGAAAAGTCGCGATAAAAGATTTTTATGCTGATGTGATTCCATTTACTTCACTGGAAAAAAAAGCAATAGAAGAGGTTCCATCAGTTGATGAACAAATGAAAAAAGAATTAGGGATTTCTTATAATGAAATGCCTGGCAAAACATTGATTGAATCCATCAATCTTCCATCGCTTAATATTAATGGAATGCAAAGCGGCAACGTTGGAAAACAGGCAAGCAATGTGATTCCAACTACTGCAACTGCTGTGCTTGATCTGCGATTGGTGTTGGGAAATGATTGGCAAAAGCAGCAACAAAAAGTAGTTGAGCATATTCGTGCGCAAGGCTTTTATGTGATTGATCATGAACCAACAGATGATGAAAGAAATGCACATTCAAAAATTATTAAAGTGATTGTTGGCAATGATGGTTACAATGCACAGCGCACATCAATGGATTTACCGATTGCAAAAAATATTATTTCATCCGTACAAAAAACGACGGATGATAAAATTGTTTTAGTGCCTTCTCTCGGAGGAAGCTTGCCATTATTTTTGTTTGAAAAATATCTGAATGCAAAAACGGTAATCGTGCCGATTGCAAACCATGATAATAATCAGCATGCAGAAAATGAAAATTTGCGCTTGCAAAATTTCTGGAATGGCATTGAAACGATGGCTTCCATTATGCTGATGCAACCTGAATAATTATGCCAAAAACTTTAATTGTGATTGGTGGCGGAGCAGCGGGATTTTTCTGCGCTGTAAATGCTGCGCGGATGAGCAATGATTTGAAAGTTATTATCGTTGAAAAATCATCAAAATTATTAAGCAAGGTAAGAGTGAGTGGCGGCGGGCGTTGCAACGTTACACATGCTTGTTTTGATATTGATGAAATGATAAGAAAATATCCGCGAGGACAACGTTTTGTTAAGAAAGGGTTTCATCAATTTTTTACAAAGGATACTATTGAGTGGTTTAAAGAAAGAGGAGTGGAATTGAAAGCTGAAGAAGACGGGAGAATGTTCCCGACAACAGATTCTTCGGAAACAATTATCGAATGTCTTATCAGAGAAGCGAATAAATATAATGTTGAGATTTTAATGAACAGGCAAGTTGATAGTGTTGAAAAATTGAATGATGAATGGATAATAAAAACTGCAAACTCCGAACTTTTAACTGCAAACTTTCTCTGTATTGCTTCTGGTGGTTATCCTAAATCATCAATGTTTGATTGGTTGAAAAATATTGGCCATTCGATAGAAGAACCTGTTCCTTCTTTATTTACATTCAATTTGCAAAACAATGCCATCACAAAATTGATGGGCATTTCAGTTGCGGATGTTTCTGTAAAAATAATCGGATCAAAATTAAATGAACGTGGACCGATATTGATCACGCATTGGGGATTAAGCGGTCCTGCTGTGTTGCGATTATCTGCGTGGGGAGCGAGGGATTTAGCAGTTCAGAATTATGAGTTCAGTGTTGTCGTGAATTGGTTGCCTGATTATAAGGAACAGTCGTTGCGCGAAAAATTTCAGGAATTGCGAATGGATAATTCTTCTCAAAAAATAATCAATAAAAATCCATTTGGCTTACCGCAGCGTTTGTGGGAATATTTCATCTATCAGTCAGGTATAACCGAAAATATGCGCTGGGCAGATTTACCAGCAAAACTGCAAAATGGACTGATACAAAATTTAGTTTCACAAATATTTGATGTGAAAGGAAAGACAACTTTCAAGGAAGAATTTGTAACAGCAGGCGGAATAAAATTATCAGAGATTGATGCCAACACAATGCAGAGCAAAATAAATCCCAATTTATTTTTCGCAGGAGAAGTGATGGATGTAGATGGAATTACTGGTGGTTTTAATTTTCAGCATGCGTGGACAAGCGGATTTGTTGCGGCGAAAGCGATAGCCTCAAATTTGAACTTCTGAAATAATAATCAATATTCAACATCCAATACTAAAGTGAAATACAAAAAAATGGTTATCAAATTATCAGAGGTTCTTTTCTTTAATATTTCTTATTGAATGTTGAGTGTTGAATGTTTCCTTCGGAAAGATAGGAATCGATAGAAGAGGTGCTCTCTGTAGGGATAGAGAATAAAGATTATTCAATAATATCTGTAATTTCAAATCAAAAATCATGGTCAGGTATAGCATATTTTTGAGCCTATTTGTAATTACTACTATTGCGTTTATTTTTTTTATGGTGTTTTATGTTAATGGATTTTTTTCATTGATGCAGCAAACGATGGTTCATCATTCTGTCGACTCAGACCCATTACAAGTATTTCAGACAATCTTCAGTTTAAAGGTTATTATTTCTATTGCGATAGCTGCGCTAGGGAGTTTCGTCATTCGAATATTAGGAATTGTAATTGTAGCTAAAAGTGAAACTGTAACTGAGAATGAAAAAGTATTTTGGATAATTGGTTTTGCTTTGATGACTTTTGTTACTGCAATTATTTTTTTGATTCTTGCCAAGAGCAAGAAATTTGTGGCATGATGAAATACACTTCAAAAGTGAAATCAAAAAATTCAAATGTCCCTTCCCTGAAAATTTCTTATTGGATATTGATTGTTGAATGTTTTTTCTCTAGACTTTTCTCGCATCTTCAATTGCCTTATCAATATTATTCAATCCCTTTTCAAAAGCGTTTTGCAATTCCCAGCCAAAGCCCAATCGAAAGCTTCTTTTGCTTTGTTCGAACCAATGACCGGGACCAACATAAGTTTTATAATCTTCCAATAAAATTTTGTAGAATTTTTCAATGTCAATGTCTACTTCATTCTTGAATCGCGGGAAACAAACCACGCCACCAGAAGGCTCAATCCATTCAAGATATTGATGTGATTCAATCCATTTTTTTAAGATGCTGAAGTTTGTTTTTACTTCTTGCTGAATTGCAGGAAAATATTTTTCTTTTTTAGTTAGATATTGAAAACAGATTTCTTCATCAACAATAGAATTGCAGATATAGATCTGTTCTTTAGCTGCGAGAAAAAGATTTTGTAAAGATTTTTCTTGTGTGATAAGCCATCCTAAACGGATGCCCGGAATTCCATAAGCTTTTGAAACGGATGAAATGCTGATAGCTTTGTTGCTCAACGTTGCAGCTAATGGCGTAGGTGATTGAAATGAAATATCGCGATAGGTTTCATCAACCAATAAATAACAATTATTTTCTTCAGCAAGTTGGCATAAGAAAACAAGCTGTTCTTCGCTCAGCATTGTGCCTGTTGGGTTGTGTGGCGTGGTGATGCTGATGAGTTTTGTATTTGGTTGAAAGGCGGATTTTATTTTTTCAATATCCAGCGCATATTTTTCTTCAAAATGCAAATCAATAAAGCTGATTTCGCAGCCGACGGCTCTTGGAGTTTCAATATTGGTTGCATAGTTTGGGCGAATGATTATGAGATGATCATTTTTTGTTAGCAATGATGAATTGATAATAAATAATGCAGCAGCAGCTCCAACAGTCAGCAGCACATCATCAGTGGAAATATTTTTATAATCCTTCGCAATCAATTCGCGCAATGCTGGTTTGCCAATATGATCGCCATAAGCAATCACTAATTCATTTAAATTGATATCAATGTCTTTGAACTGAACATCTCTCACTGAGCTTTCTGCGAGATTGCATTCAATAGAATCATAACCTAAACTTTCCGGCGACTCTATTTCGATTGGCATTCGTTTGTATTGCATAATTTAATTTTTCTCTTTTACGGAATATAACAACTTGAATGCGTTAAAAATTGCATGATGACCAATTGTTGCATGATTTTCTTCTGGCAAATAATCAAAATAAA
>CAIYPC010000077.1 GCA_903927975.1 uncultured Bacteroidota bacterium
AGTTTCTTTTCTGAAGAAATGTTTTCGGCATTATTGTATTTTTGAAGCACACATTTATCAACAGATTTAACTTTCAATTTATTAAGCAGACGTTATGATTCACCCACTTAAAGTAGGACTCGCAGGTTTTGGTATGGCCGCAAAAGTGATGCATGCTCCATTTCTCGGAAGCATGGAAGAATATAAACTGGAATCTGTTCTGGAAAGACATAATAATGATTCGCAAGAAAGATATCCATACGTGAGCGTGGTGAGAACCATTGATGATCTGATAAATAATCCAGAGATTGATCTCATTGTAATTACGACGCCGAACAATACTCATTTTGAATACGCAAAAAAAGCGATGCTTGCCGGAAAGCATGTTGTTCTTGAAAAGCCATTTACAATTACAACAGAAGATGCACAAGCATTGATTGACATTTCCAAGAAAACAAATCAGGTGCTCAGTGTTTATCAAAACCGCCGCTATGTCTGTGATTTTTTAACCATCAAAAGAATACTCGCTGAAAATTTGCTTGGGGATGTGGTGGAATTTGAGTCGCATTATGACCGTTATAGACCAGAAGCAAAACCCAATGCATGGCGTGAAAGAAATGAGCCAGGAAGCGGCATCTTACACGATTTAGGGTCTCATCTTATCGATCAGGCTTTATTTTTATTTGGCATCCCAAAAACAATCACCGCTGATGTTCGCATGCAAAGACCACACGCAAAAATCAATGACTATTTTGATTTGAGGCTTGATTATGGTTTTACAAAAATCATTCTGGAATCAGGTATGCTTGTCCGTGAGCCTGGTCCGCGCTATATGATACACGGAACAAAGGGCTCTTATATAAAATCAGGAGAAGACCCACAGGAAGAATTGCTAAAGGCTGGCGCTATTCCAAACACTCCGGATTGGGGCAAAGAAGATGAAGCAAACTGGGGATTGTTACACACCGAAATCAATGGGAAAGTTATCAAAGAAAGATATCCATCATTCAATGGCAATTTTGGTTTGTATTATAAAAACTTATACGAGACGATAAGAAACGGCGCTCCACTAAAGGAAAAGCCGGAGCATGGTTTTAATACAATCAGAATGGTGGAACTTGCTTTAGAAAGCAATCAAAAAAAATGCACGGTTGAATGCACTGGTTTTATTGACTCAGACTACCAATAAGCTGCAGCCCCGCATATCGCTATTGTCAACTCTTCCGGCAATTTCAAATTCGCCATTATCATAAACCTTCCCTGCATCATCTGTAGCGATAAATGAACATGAATAAATATTGGCGAGGTCAATGATATTAATAATTCCGGAGCCGCTTTCTTTTACATCAAAAGGATCATCTTCATTCCTTACTAGCATTTTCATCCATGGAACAGATTCGAATCTTCCCTCGCCTTTTGAATAAGCTTGTGATAGCAATTCCGTCATGCCATATTCTGAATGTATAACGTCAACACCCAACTGATTTTTCAAAATCTCATGTGTTTCTTGACGCGTAAGTTCTTTTCGCCGGCCTTTCATTCCCCCTGTTTCCATTACAATGGTATTTTTTAACCGTTGAGGGAATTCCTCTGCAAAATCAAGTAAGGCAAATGTTACGCCGATAAGCAACGTTTTTTGATTTTGGTTTTCGAGCTGATGCAATACACTATTTAGCTTTTCGTATTCATACAAATAAAATGCGCTTAAAGGATGTCCGCTTATTTTAATTAGCTCAGCGACCATTGCAATCAGCGAGGAGTTTTTTCTTTCAAGATAAGACGGCAGTAGCCCGACAATGCACCAGTCTTCAATTCGTCCATAAAATTTTTCAAATCCTTTAATGAAACTTTCTTGGTATAAACCAAGATCTTTTACATGATGTTTGCTATTGATTGTTTGCGTGGTGCCACTGCTTTCAAAAATAATTTCTGCGTCGAATGAAGTTGTTTTGATTGAATGCGATTTAAAAAAACTGATTGGAAGAAAAGGGATTTGGTGAGTAGAGGTCGCTTTATCAGCATTTACTTTCAATGCATCAACATAGGATTTATAGAGCAAATTTTGCTGATATTGAAAGCGAAAAACATCTATGGCAAGCTTTTCAAAGCCCTTACTCTTTACATTGAATATCCTTTTTATGAATTCATTCATCATGCAAATGAAATACAAAAAGCGATGCAATAGAAACCTTTTCATCAAAAATCACGTACGTTTGTGTACATAAACAAGTGCCATGAAAATCAGGTATTTTTTATTATTGGCTGCCATCCTCATCACAATCATTTCTTGCAAAAAAGATGGCGGTGCGCTTTCAATAAAACTCCAATCTGTGAGTAGTAATATTGTTCCAGTAGGAAGTGACCTAAGCATTACTTTGCAATTCACAAGTACAGGAAGCCCTATTGATACAATCTTCATGAACAGATTTCGCATAAATCAGGATAGCGCGTCAGTTCCAACCGTAACTACTGAAAGCATTATAATTCCTGCAAGCTATCCCGGATCTGCAAAGGGACAATTGCAATTTGACCTTGACTACAACCTTTTTTTAGCAACTGCACAAACTCCGCCAACTTATGGCAACCCTCCTCAAAATGAAAGTGATTCTATGATATTTAAATTCATAGCTAAAGATGCCGCTAATCATGTTAGCGATACTGTAACCACTGGTCTCATTGTCATTCAGCGATAGTATTCATTCACTGGTTTGAACCTTGTAACCTTGCAAAAAAATCTTTTTCGGATAATTGATTTTTTCATTTTTAGCAGCCTGTATATTTCTTTGTGCGCTGTGCTGATGGTCTATCAAACATGCTTTTTATTATTCAATTCCGCGCCCTCCACCTCGCTTATATTATTTGTTTTTTTCTCTACCATGTGCAGCTATAATTTTCACTGGTATCTCACTCCTTTTTCAATTACATCTTCCGTGCGTGCCAAATGGACGCAGCAACATAAAAAACTTCATCTTGTTTTATATGTAATCGGACTTGTTGGATCGATCGTTTATTTTTTTGTTTTCAGAGAACACTGGATGGCACTCGCTTTTGCGGGCTTTGTCACTTTCTTGTATTCAGCGCCTAAACTTCCGCAAACTTTTTTTAAGCAGTTAAAAGAAATTGCAGTTGGCAAAACTATTTTTTTATCTTTTGTGTGGATGTATGCCACTTCAATACTTCCTGTCTTTATTGCAAACAAACCTTTTCAATTAAGTTATTTGATGTTTGCATGCAGCCGTTTTTTTCTTATCTATTCCATCTGCATCATTTTTGATTATCGTGACCGTGAGGATGATAAAAAAGATGGCATTCGCAGCATGATTACTTATTTTAATGAGTCAGGGATCAACAATGTATTCATTATCTCCATGCTACTTTTTACCATATCTACCATTGCGTTATATTGGTTAAGTATTTCTATTTTAGCGATCATCATTTTATTGATACCTGGAATTATTGTAGCCTGTCTTTATAATTATTCAAAAAGGAATTTTTCTGACTATCTATATTATTTTGTGCTTGATGGTCTAATGATGTTTTCAGGTTTATTAATGCTGATTTTTAATA
>CAIYPC010000078.1 GCA_903927975.1 uncultured Bacteroidota bacterium
CAAATTTTTTCAAGGAGCACATTAATTGCGACACATCATCTTCAGTAAGCTGCTTCAGGTTTTTATTATCCTTCCAAATATCACACATCACACAGCGACAATTACATGCGCTATGCGGCATCAATATCACAATGGGCAATGTTGATATTTTGTGTGTTTGCAAGGTTGCAAATCGCTGGAACGTTTGATATAATGATTGCACCCGCATAAATTATTTCTTTATCACAATCCAATGAAATGGATAATCCTTCTTTTTAAATCGATTGATTATATAAGAAGGATTATATAAAATTTTATAATTGAAAGACCGCAACTCTTTCACTGACCGATGAAAATAAAAATCTTTCATCTCTTGAAAACCAATGCCAGCATAATATTCCGTTGTTCTCCTTGAGGCATTATTAATTTCTTTCCCATGGTAAAAAGGAGTATCTATAATATGTATTTCGCCATCAGCAGTTAGCAATTTCAATGCAGCATTGATAATATCATTCAGCGAAGAAAAATACTGTAGAGATGAAGCAAATAAAATCACATCATAAGCACCTGCTGTTAATCCTGAACTATTGATATCTCCATAAACAAAGTGCAGATTGTCTCTTTTATCAAATACAGTCACGGCCTGCATCAGTTCCATTCTGTTAATATCAATACCGGTTACACTTGTATTTCTTATTTCTGACATCTTTGCGGCAAGCCATCCATTGCCACATCCAGCTTCCAGAATATTTAATTTCTTATTTTTCTTTTTTAGAAAATTGATAAACCGTTCGCTTGAGTTTTTTCTAATGAGCCATTCATTATAATGCAAATAATCAGCAGCGATTTCTGGAAGCCTTACAATCTCATCATTTGAATAAATCCTTTCCTCTGCTAATCGAAGGCTATGATAATGCGTTTCAAAAGCATCCAAATTTTTTTGTATCAATAATTTCTCAACCATTTTATTGTAACATTAATAGAAGATCTTAACACAATCAACCTTTCAATTCTTCAACTTCTAAAACCCTTGCAACTCCGGTTGTCTGTATTTCCAAATCTTGTGCAATAACTTTATTTCGTAAGGCTTTTGATAAAAATTGATCTTATACCTCAAGCCCGCCGTCAATCTAATCAGGTTGCGTTTCCAATTATTTAAGCGGATATCCGACACCGTTGGATAATAACCATTTAGCACCGTTTCGAAATTTTTTATCTTGTCAATCATTTCAACTGTAAGCCACGGCGTGAGTGGGTTTTTGCGCAAATCGAAATTTTGCCACGCAGGACTGATCCATTCTTCCAAATTTTTTGGGAATGAAAAACCATTCGCCAGCACTTCTTTGTATAGCTCCGATCCTTCAGTTGGCACGGGACTATATACGTAAATCACAATTTCTGTTCTCGAGTTTATGTCTTTTATTTTTTTTATGAAGTTGATATCAAATTCAATTTGCTCCATCACTTTTTCCGGCGTTTCCGCGGGCATGCCAAGCACGAAAGAATATTCAGGAATGATATCAAATTTTTTCAGCCTAGCTGCAAACGTTGCAATCTGTTCGCCAGATTGTGTTCCACCCTTATCCATTTGCTTCAAAATTTTATCGTTGCCACTTTCGGCGCCGAAGAAAATAATTTTGCAGCCTGCTTCGCGAATTGTTGCGAGAGATTCATCAGAAAAACGATGCATGGTATCAATCCTCGCCATGCCCCACCAATTCATTTTTTCAGGTCTTATCAATTTTGAAAATTCTACGGTGCGTTTTTCAGAAACAAAAAAATTATTATCATGAAATTCAATTGCATCAGCGCCCCATTTATCTTTTATGTATTTAATATCATCGTAAACATGTTGCGCAGATTTTGCTTTCCACCGCGCTTCGTATGTTGGCACCACTGCACAAAATGAGCAGGTGAAAGGGCAGCCGATGCTTGAATGATACGCAAGTGTTTTATTGCCAAGATAAGTTTTGCCGAGATATTTTTTTCCGATATCATAAAAATCGTTCAGCTTATCATAAGGCAATGCTGGCAATGTATCCTGTTCAATCAGATCTTGTTTTATCGATTTGATAATTTTATTTCCTGATTTATAAATCAGGTTTTTTATCAACTCATACGGCGCATTGTTTTCAAGCGCATCGAGCAATTGAGGAAAAGCATGATCGCCGGGACCGTTGATAACAAAATCAACATAACCCGAATCCAGCACTGCTTTGAATTGATTGGTTGGGAAATATCCGCCCCAGATCATTTTTGTATGCGGAAAGTTTTCTTTTATTTGTTTAGAAATGGGGACAGCCTGCCGAAGTTGCGGACCCGGCATCACGGTAATGCCGATGTATTTAAAAGCAGGATCGCGCAGATAGCTTTCTATTTTTTGATAAGGGTATTCTTCACAGTTGCCATCAACGATTACCCATTCAAATTTTCCTTCCACAGAAGCAGCGATATTCATGATGGAATTCGGCACTCTGTGTTTGGCAATTGCGCTCTTTGGATTGAATAAAAGTACTTTGCTCATCATCAACTTATAAAACGCCCGCACAACATCATCGGTTGCCAGTTACAGACCTGAATTTCAAAAGTTGTCAGAATGAAAACAATCTGCGATTCTATAAGGTTTTTATGAATTTGGTGGCATGATTCTATTAAGGCTCGGTTCTAGCTTGTCAGCCGCCGCGAATCATTCTCTTGTACTGCTGAAACCCTATTGGACGAGGTATATACGCCTAAGCATTTAGCAGGCATAAAAAAGCGCATATTTTTTAGCTCCTTCCAACAAATTTTGCGTTTAAATTATAAACGGCCTGCATGCAATCTCTGTCTGCAATCAAAAATTTATTGAAAAAACCTTTCACTGTTGCGCAAAAACAGACAAATCCAGAAGATGCATATAATCTTTGGGCTTCGTCTTACGATAGCCAACCAGACAATCTAATGCTTGCATTGGATGAAGAATTATTTTCGAATCTGATAAAAGATATTCTCTTCGCTCATAAAACAATTGCTGACGTTGGCTGCGGAACTGGTCGCCATTGGCAAAAAATAATTGACAACAAACCAATGAAATTGATTGGTTATGATGTATCAGAAGGGATGCTTGGCATGTTGAAAAACAAATTCCCTGATGCTGAAACAAATAAGCTTGACAACAATCATCTGGCTGGGCTGAAAAACGATTCAATTGATATTATTATTTCTACACTAACGGTGGCGCATATCGAAGATATACAAGAAGCTTTTGCTGAATGGAATCGAGTTCTAAAACCAGGCGGAGAAATTATTATCACAGATTATCATCCCGAAGCGCTTTCAAAAGGTGGCAACAGAACTTTCAACCATAACAATAAATCAGTTGCGGTAAAAAATAATATTTATCCTGTTGCTGATATTAAAAAAATTGTAAGACAATTTGGCTGGCTGCCATTGCAAGTGATTGAAAAAAGAATTGATGTATCAATGAAGCATTATTATGAAAAACATCAGGCACTTCATTTATTTCAGCAATTCGAAGGCGTGCCCATCATCTACGGCATTCACCTAAAAAAATCAAATGCTGCTGCGTAATGTTTCTGTGCTCGGAGGGGAGGTTGTAAAAGAAATTCTTATCAAAGATGGGATCATCCAATCCGTAAACCCATTTAATGCAACAATTAATTCCAGGGAAAAAAATCCTTCCCTTCTGTTCAATGATGCCATTGCTTTTCCTGGATTAATAAACTCACACGAGCACCTTGATTTTAATTTATTCCCTTCGTTAAAAAATGGTTTTTATAATAATTACAGAGAATGGGGAAAAGATATTCATGAAAACAATAAATCTGAAATTAATGAAACGCTGCAAGTGCCGCAACACATCCGCACGGAATGGGGCATTTATAAAAATTTATTGAATGGTTTCACGACGGTTGTCAATCATGGCGAACAATTAAAAGTGAAAGATGAGATAATAAATGTTTTTCAAAACACATATCCCTTGCACTCTGTCGGTTTTGAAAAAAATTGGAAATGGAAGCTTAATAATCCTTTTAAAAAGAACTGGCCAATAGCTGCGCATGTGGGTGAAGGAAAAGACGAAATTTCTCATGAAGAGATTAATCAGTTAATTCAACGGAATTTTTTAAAGAAAAAAATAATCGGCATTCACGGAGTAGCAATGGACATAGAACAAGCCGAACATTTTCGTGCATTGGTGTGGTGTCCGGCATCTAATTATTTTTTGTTGAACAGAACTGCTGCAATTGATTTTCTAAAAGATAAAACCGACGTCATTTTCGGATCAGATTCAACACTTACTTCAAGCTGGAATATTTGGGAACATATCAGGCTTGCGAGAAATGAAAAAATGCTTACCGATAAAGAACTATTTGAATCGTTCACAACCAAACCCGCCACTGTTTGGGGCTTAGGCAAAATTGGCAAAATTGAAAGTGGGATGCAAGCAGATATTGTGATAGCAAAAAAGAAAAAAAACATTTCCGATTTTAATGCTTTCTTCTCTATAAATCCTGAAGATATTTTGTTGGTTATGCACAAAGGGAATATCAGACTGTTCGATGATGAAATGAAAGATCAAATTGAAACCTCATCTCTTTTATCAAATAATTTCAGCAAAATAAATGTGAATGGATCAGCAAAGCATGTGCAGGGAAATTTTCATGTTTTAATAAATGAAATAAAAAAATATTATCCGAAAGCTGAATTGCCAATTTCAGTTTTGTAAAAAAGTAACCAGTTCGCTCCATGATGCCAAAAGAGAAATACATGAATGCTCACGAGCTCAATAAACGCATCGTATTATTCGCACCCATTCTATATTTTTTTATCCTATTGCTAACGGCATATCATTCTTTCAAAAAGCCTGAATACAATTGGGACATGCTTCCATATATGGCACTTGTATTGAAAGCAGATAATGCCGATATTAAAATCATTCATGATCTCACCTATCAAATCGCAAAAAAAAAATTACCTCCATCAACATATCAGAATTTAACAAGCGCAAATGCCTACAGAAAAAAAATGAGCGAAGATGCTGTTGCATTTAATAACCAACTTCCATTTTATGTTGTAAAACCATTGTATATATCAGTTGTTTATTTGTTTTACAAATGCGGTTTTTCATTAACTGCATCCACAATTCTGCCCTCCATATTTGCTTTTCTTTTGTGCGGCACTCTACTTTATTATTGGTTAAAAAAACACATCAGGGTTTTATTTGCCTCTGGCCTTGCTCTTTTTGTAATGTTATCGCCGCCAATATTATCCGTCGCCAGATTATCAACCCCAGATGCATTGTCTGCATTATTTTTGTTATCATCATTTTATTTTATCCTTGAAAAACCAAGAATAATTCCCTTATTTTCGTTACTCGTTTTTTCGGTTTTCACAAGGCTTGATAATATTATTACCTGTTCAATTATTATCAGTCTGCTTTCATTCTCGAATAAATCTCTTCTAAGAATTTCAGTTACAAAATATGCACTAGCCATATTGTTTCTTGCTATTTGTTATTTCATCATAACATCAAATGCAACAAAATATGGATGGAGCATATTCTATTATGATTCATTTGCTCATTATACCAATCAGCTACATGGTCTCAATGATCATTTTAGTTTGAAAAACAATTTGCATCTGATTATCGCAATCGCTTTTGATGGATTATATTATTCTAACATTATTATTTTATTCGCTATGATATTTGTGCTTTTTATGAAACCAAAGCTGGATTCCTTTGGAAACTTGAGTTTCGACCAGTTGTTCTCTCTGTCAATTGTTTTAATTATTTTTTTTAGATTCATTTTATTTCAGGATATTTCAGATAGATATTATACCTCATTTTATCTCGTATCCGTAGCCTTGCTAACAAGAAAACTAATTAACCATAAATCTTTATCGAATCAAAATGACAGAGCTTGAAAACCCTGTAGCAAATTCACTGATTCTTGCGAAGCCATGGACTGAAAAAAATATGCCCCGCAAAATCCTTGCAATCCGCTTGCAAGCGTTGGGAGATCTCGTAATCACACTACCATATCTGCAATATTTGAAAAGAAATTTGCCTGAGCACACAAAACTAGATCTGCTAACAAGAAAAGAAGTTGATGATATACCAAAAAATGTAATCCTGTTTGATAAAGTTTATTCTATTGGCGGCGGCAGAAATTATAAAAAGCAACTTTTGCTTTCATCATTGTTGTTGCCTGAATTATTTCTCAATAGCTATGACATTGTAATCGATCTACAAAACAATACAGTAAGCAGATTTATCACAAAGTCGTTATTTCCAAAATCGTGGGCGCAATTCGATCGGTTTTCACCCATTGCAGCCGGCGACAGAACAAAGGCTACTATTGAAGCACTGGGCATTGGCAACTGTTATGCTGATACAGATTTTAAATTGAAAAATGATTTAGAAGGCTTTGATCTATTAAAGAGAAACGGATGGAATATTGAAAATGATTTAATGATATTAAATCCTGCGGGTGCATTTGAAAATCGTAACTGGCCGCTCGAAAATTATATTCGTTTTGCAAATTTGTGGCTACAGAAATTTCCTAAAACACAATTCGCCATAATGGGAATTGGAAATATTTCTGAAAAGGCAAATTATCTAAAAGAACATTTAGGAGAAAAACTGATGAATCTCGTTAATCAAACAACGATTGCACAAGCATTTTCTGTTGTTCAACAATCAAAACTTGTTTTGTCAGAAGATTCAGGATTGATGCACATGGCATGGGTTTCAGGAATCCCAACTTTAGCATTGTTCGGTTCAACACGCAGCGATTGGGCAAAGCCATTGGGAAATTATACTTTCTTTCATGATTCTTCTGACCTTGAGTGCGGAAATTGCATGAAAGAAATCTGCAAGCACGGTGATAACCGTTGCATGACAAGATATAAGCCTGAAGAGATTTTTGAAAATGCAATGGATTTATTTGTCAACAAATAATATTAAGCATTTATAGTTCCATTTGCTTCATCAAATAATTCCACTATTTGTTTGGCAGTATCGCTCATTAAATATGGAATTACTGGATCATAGATTGTCTCTGTGTTTTGCAACAGCTCCAATAATTTTTCTTCCATCTCACTTTCATTATTTACAATATGCCAATGATTGATTGCATCATTTATTGGTTGAACAAAACTAATCACATGTACACCGGCAGCCAATGCTTCAATACAAACCGCACCGAAGCCTTCATAAGATGATGTGTGAAGAAAAATTTTTGTTCGCTGCATCATATCAATCACCCGCTGATGTGGCAATTCACCAACAAGTGAAATATTATCTGCGAGATTATTTTTTTGAATTAAATTTTCAAGGTTATTTTTTTCGGGACCACCTCCGCATATGATCGCTTTCAAAGAAGGCATTTCTTTTTTTAACGCAGCAATTACTTTGATGAATACATCATATTGCTTTAAGCCTATTAAAGAACCGGCACCAAGCACATCAACATCTCTATAAGATTTTACATTCAAAAACATTTCCGGAGCAATACCAATGGGAATAATATGTGCAGGACCAACAAAATGATTATCATAAAATTCATCAGCTAGAAAATCTGACATCGCAACCAATTCCTCCGACTTAGGGCGAATCCATTTTATATATTTATTTTCCTTTTTTGCATCTTGCCCTGAAATCCAGCAACGATGTTTTAAATGATATTTCCTTCCAAACCATGTTCCTAACAATGCAGTTTCCCCACACCAAAAACTGAGCAAACCGATAATATTATTTTCTTTTTTCAGTTGCCTCAATTTTCTACAAATCCGAATCCACAAAAAAAATCTTTGCAATTTCCCCCTGCCGTTGCCTGCAAACGCAAACACTTTGTTTTTGTTCCATTCATATTCTGATTTTGAAAATGGATATTGAAAGGCAATCACCATAATTTTTAGGGAAGGAAAGTTTTTATTGATCTCTTTAATAAATAATTGCTGAGACGGCAAGCATGTCGTGTCAGCTTCATCGGCAGGAAAGCCCGGAGAAAGTATCACAAGCGTTTTATTGCTATTGCTCATTTAGATAAATCATCTTGTTGCAAAAAGAAAGACTCTTTTTATTATGGGTGATGAGAACAATCATCTTGCCAGATTTAGCGAGGCATCTCAAATATTCAAGTATTGCATATTCTGATTCTTCGTCGAGCTCATTGAATGGTTCATCTAAAATAATAAGTGACGCATTTTTATATAATGCTCTCGCAATCGCAATTCGCTGCCTTTGCCCTCCGCTTATGTTCTTCCCGTTTTCTGTAATTATTTTTTTTGCACCATCGGAGAATTTTTTTATCAGTTCATTAAGTCCAGATACTTTTAATACTTCGTCTAATCTTTTCTTATCATATTCCCTATCGCCTAAAACTATATTATTCAAAATAGAATCATGGATGAGAAAGGTTTGTTGTTTCACATAAGCAACATCATTCCAATAATATTTTCTTGCATCTTTATTAGTGAAAACATTATTAATTGAAATCGATCCATCGGTTGGCTCGAAAAATCCCAATAACAAATTTGCGATGGTTGTTTTTCCTTTTCCAGAAACGGCAGATATGCCAACAAAATCATTTTTTTTAATTTCAATGTTAAGATTGTTGAACAATTCCTTTCCATTAAATTCAAATGAAACATTTTCAAAAGAAACAGATTGCATTTTATTTGCTCCTTTTTTCAATCCAATATTATTAATTTTCACTTGCTCCATCAGGCTGTCAATCGTAAACGAATAAGCTTTTATATGGCTGCTTGTATTTAATATCTTCACAATGCCAGGAATAATTTTATATGCCGCAGCCACAAAAGCGGCAATGGTCGCGAGTTCTATCGTGTTGCCATTTCCCAATAATTTATTTGCAGCAATTAATATAAACAATCCAAGTATTGCAAACGCTTCAATTACACGCGCAGATATCCCTTGTGTTATCTGCAATTCAGCCAAATATTTATTCAACGATTGTTGATGAGCAGCATATCTCTGAACAAAAAAAGTATTCTTATTATAAATATTGCTTTCAACAAAACCAGCAATGCTTTCTTGCAAATATTGAAGTGACTTCTCTCCCTTTGTTTTAACATTCGCTCTTACTGACTTTAATTTTTTCTTAATAAAAAAAGCAATAGCAATAACAGCGGGCAGCAATATCACAAACAAAAGCAGAAATAACTTTGCGCTGAAGAAAAGGATAGTGATTACCGTTAATAGAACGAGCATGGCTTCTGTAATAATCTGCTGCATTCCTGCCAGCACATAATGAGCAAATTCAATCGGCTCATGAGTTATTTTTCTAACAAGCACAGAAGAATCAATATTTACATAATCATGATAATTCCCTTCCAGATAATTCAGCAAATTATTTTCAGAAATCCGCGAAGCGGTTTTATAAACGAATTGATATTGCGTCTGAACAATAAAATATCCTGCAATGCTTTTCACGGAAAAGAACAATAAAAAAAAGGCAATCAGCAAAATTGAATTTTGATCAGATAAGTTTTTCGGAAGAAATGAATGATTGACAGGAAATTGTTTTGCATAAAAATTTACAACAAATAATAACAAAGCCAATGAGGCAATATCAACAATACTAATGAGAAGATTTAGAAAAATTAGCAAGCCAAGTTTTTGCTTTTCTTTTCTATTTAAAATTGTGAGAATATTAGCGGTGATTTTTTTCAAATAAGAAGTTCTCTTTTAGTGAATGAACTATTAATCTTAAACGCAAGATTACCAATTGGGGTCAGCGAAATGAGAGATATTTTCAATCTTCAGCTTAAAAAATTTATATATCTTTCCAATCAACAATCATCATGGAAACACAACTTGCCCATTCTCACAATGAAGAGCACATGCAGAGCTCAGATATTCTAAGGGATATCGTAATTGGCATGTCTGACGGGCTCACCGTTCCTTTCGCGCTGGCAGCGGGTTTGAGCGGTGCCGTGCAAAGCACTGGGCTCATTGTCATTGCTGGACTTGCGGAAATCGCAGCAGGATCTATTGCAATGGGGCTTGGCGGTTATCTTGCCGGAAAAACAGAAAATGATCACTATAATTCGGAGCTGAAAAGAGAATATGATGAAGTGGAAAAATTGCCCGAAAAAGAAAAAGAAGAAGTGAAGGAATTTTTTGCAGGGCTTGGGCTTACAGAAGAATTGCAAAATCAGGCAGTTGAAGAAATGACAAAGGACAAAGACAAGTGGGTTGAGTTTATGATGAAATATGAATTGGGGTTGGACAAACCAGATCCAAAACGCGCAAGAAAAAGCGCATTCAATATTGGGGCTTCTTATATTGTTGGTGGCTTAATTCCATTGAGCCCGTATTTTTTTCTGAAAGATGGAATAGAAGGTTTAAAAATTTCTGCAGGCATCACTTTGGTTTGCCTTTTCATTTTCGGATATTTTAAGAGTAAGATGACAGGCGTAAACCCAATCGGTGGTGCAATTCGTGTAACCATCATCGGGGCATTAGCCGCTGGCTGTGCATTTGCGGTAGCGAAACTAATAGCGAGATAAAAGTTTACAGTTCTCAGTTTACAGTTTTCAGTTGGGAGCCTGAAGCTTGGTTTTTCTTAATTAGATTTTATATACTCATTTTTGAATGAAGAATTATATCTAACATAAACCGTTTATATGAAAAAGAATATTCCATTAATCATTATTTGTTTTTTTTCTTTTCAATTAATTCACGCTCAGGATAGCTCAAAACCCGCATCTCCAGAGCTTTTGCAAGCGCTTGCAAATACCATTGATTCAACAAAATTTTTAGCAGAAGTTTCGAAGGAATCTTGCAAATGCATCGATTCAATTTCTCTTACTAATAGAGACAATAAGGAAATAGTTCAAGACATTAAGAAATGCATTGATAAAGAAGTTACTGCTTATCAGTTGTCCCTAAAATTATTTGGTTCTTTAAAAGCCACAGGAAAGAACGTTTCAATTTCTATTAATACAAATCAAAATTCAAATGAATATAAAAGATATTATTATGAGATTGAGAGATGGCTTAACGACAGTTGTGCTTCTTTGAAGAGAGCCGTTTCATCTGAAAATAAGGAAAACGAGTATTCCACATCAAAAAATCCAGAGGCTTTAAAGCAGTTTGATGCTGGTGTTGATATTATGAATAAAAACAATTACGCTGAGGCGTTGCCTTATTTCAAAAAAGCCGTAGAAATAGATTCAATGTTTGTGTTTGCCTGGGATAATGTAGGGCTTTGCTACAGAAAAACAAATGATTTGGACAAAGCGTTGGAAGCATATTCAAAATCTTTGTCTATTGATCCAAAAGGGCATGTGCCTTTACAAAACATAGCTATTGTTTACGAATACAAAAAAGATTACGACAAAGAAATAGATGCATATCAAAAACTTCTTGCTATTTATCCTGATGATCCAGAAGTGTTTTATGGCATTGGAAATGTGTATGCTTTCTACAAAAAAGATCTAGAAAAAGGTCTAGATAATTTTTGCAAAGCATATAATTTATACATCAAATTAAATTCGCCTTATCGAGTTGATGCAGAAAAAAATATAAACACAATTTATAACCAAATGAAAAAAGATGGCAAGGAAGATGCTTTTTACAAGATACTTGCTGATAACAATATTAATGTGAACAAAAAGTAATGGATGCTTCTAAATTATGAATTCATCAATTATTCATTATCAATTACCACTCTTCTTCAATTTCAAATCTGGTAACACAGATGTAACAAGCAAAATGATAGATGTGATGACGACAAGATAAAGACCTATTTTTTTCTCAGGACAAATGCCACGATAACATCCTGAGAAAACTATAAAGTTTCTTATGCTGAATGCGAAAGTCAGAGCAGCAATCACCATGTTCAATCGCTTCGCCCAAATTTTTGGAATGATGAAGAGGAAAATCGTAATAACGGAAAGGACAACGAGCAATTTCCCCGGTTTGCCATACCTGTTTTCCTCAGAAAAAAAACCAGTAAAATTCTTGTCGAGATCAGGATAATAAGCCCACGGAAAAAAACATGCAATCATTAAAACAATTGCTGCTGCTATCCCGATATAATTTGAATATTTCATAATAAAAGTGAAAGACCTGACAGGTTTTGAAAACCAAGTCAGGTCTGTTAAGAGAGGTCCCGAGCAGATTCGAACTGCTGTAGAAGCTTTTGCAGAGCTTTGCCTAGCCACTCGGCCACGGAACCCTTTAGAATCGGCAAAAATAGTATATTCAATTTAATTTCCCTAACAATACGAGAGGGAAAGTCGGAAAAGATCAAGAGTCAAGAGTTCAGAGTCGGGAGTTCGGAGCCAATGACTGCAACTCAGAACTCCCGACTCTGAACTCAGAACTTTCGGACTTCATTCATTTAACTTAGCACCAAAACTCAACCATGCAACGCATTGCTGAAAGCGAATTGATAATTAATAATCGCGGCGCGATATATCATCTGGATTTGCGACCTGAGGAATTGGCTAACACCATCATTACTGTTGGCGATCCGGATCGTGTGGCAACAGTGAGCAAACATTTCGATAAGGTTGAAACAAAATCGCAGCATCGTGAATTTGTAACGCACACGGGTTATATTGGAAAGAAAAGGATTTCGGTTCTCTCTACTGGCATTGGCACAGATAATATTGATATCGTGCTGAATGAACTCGATGCATTGGTGAATATTGATTTTGAAACACGCAGCGTTAAACAAAATCTTTCGCAGCTTGATATTATTCGCATTGGCACTGCGGGTTCTTTACAGTCATCAATACCCGTAGATAGTTTTGTTGTATCCACTCATGGTGTGGGAATTGATAATCTACTCAATTTTTATCGCCACGAAGAAAATGAAGAAGAGAAACAATTGCTCCATTCTTTTGTGACACTAACGCAGTTGCATAACCGATTTTCTTATCCTTACATTAATACAGCAAGTGCATCATTAATTAAACATTTCGTAGAAGGTTATCATCATGGTATCACTGTTACCTGTCCTGGTTTTTATGGACCACAGGGAAGAATTTTGAGGCTTGGTCTGAGCAATCCAAATCTTATTGACAGGCTCACGCAATTTAGTTTCGGCAATCATCGTATTACAAATTTCGAAATGGAAACGGCAGGTATTTATGGAATGGGGAAATTATTAGGCCATCATTGCCTAAGCATTAGCGCCATTGTTACAAATCGCATTACCAAACAATTTTCTAAAGATGGAAATGGAGTAGTTGAGCGATTGATTGAAAAAACATTGGGGATAGTTTCGAGTTTGTAGTTTGTGGTTTGCAGTTCTGGGAAATTGCAAGTTGCGTTTTAAATTTTGACGAGTGACTTATGATATGTGAAATTCGGTTATACATAACTGATAACTTCTAACTTGAAGTAACGAACTTCGGGAAACCAGCCTCTCAATTCTCAACTCTGAACTCCCAACTCTGAACTACGAACTTTTCTTTTGTTCCACAACCTGATCATCTGCGCCGCGATTGCAAAAAGAATAAATGCAATCCCGATATAAAAACCTTTGTTAAGTTCTTTATTTTCTTTCAGCACTACAAACGCAAGTATAATTCCATAGATAGGCTCCAGGTTGTAACTCAGGTTTGCTGTGAATGCAGAAATTTTCTCCAGCGATTTCATGGAAAGATTAAAAGCAAGCACCGTACATGCCCAGCTCAAACATAATAGCCACATCCAATCGCTGAGGTTTGGGAAAATATAATTTGTCGGAAATACTTTCAGATAAAACGGCAATAACAAACTAAGAAATAAAAAACCACCGCTCAATTCATATACCGTAACGATTTCTGCCGAGACTCTTTTTAAAATCATTCTATTGAAGATGGGGAATATGCTTGCCAGCAGTGCAGAAATCAACCCAATAATAATCCCGATTTTATAAGTTGGATCGAAATGAAAAACAAAATAGATGCCCATTATCATCAACATTCCTAATAATAATTCCACCCAATCTATTTTAACTCGAAATATCAATGGCTCTAAAAATGCAGTAAAAAAACCAATGGCTGAAAAACAAACAAGCGCTATAGAAACATTTGCATATTTCACGCAACCATAAAATGTTACCCAATGCAATGCTGCGATAGCCCCGATGCCGAATATCTTCAGCATATCCGTTCTTGAAATCTTGTAATTCTTTTTTCTGATAAAAATCAATATCCATAAAGTGATGATGGTGATCATCAACCGATACCAAACCAGCAATCCTTCATTCAGCGTAATGAGCTTGCCCAAAATGCCTGTGAAGCCGGCAAGGAAAACAGCAATATGCAATTGTATGAATGCTTTCTTCATGAAGTGAGCAAAGAAACCAAAGAAAGATGAAAGTAAGAAGTTAGAAAGTCGGGAAAGACCCGAAGTTGGAAAGTTTGGAAGAAAAATTATTTCCCGCTCATCATTGCCTCTGGAGGATTATAACTGTGCATCGGCAGGGGAATCGTTTTTTTTACACGGTTGCGGTAGTTTTTGAATAGGCTTTGCCA
>CAIYPC010000079.1 GCA_903927975.1 uncultured Bacteroidota bacterium
ATATAGGTGATGGGGCACGCAAGATTCGAGGGGTATGGATACAAGATCATTAAATAATATAATCACGTTGGCATTCCATCGTGCGAAGCGAATGGCGTTGCCCATCGCAATTAATTTAAATAATCCTCCTACCTTAGAAGCTCACTACATTTTTTCAGATTATTAAATTCGATAGCATGTCATCACGCAAAAGTTTTATTCAAAAAACATTTTTAGGAATTGCTGGCACAGTGGCTGTTCCTTTATTGAGCAGATCAAATTCATTTCAACCAAATAAAAAAGAAAATGAAAACAATGGCACCAATCCTTCCGATTTACCAGTAGGTTTTGCCGGATATACATTCGCAAAATTTGATTTGGATACATCTATTACAATGATGAAAAAAGTGGATGTGCATTATCTTTCTGTAAAGGATATCCATCTTCCATTGAACAGTAGTCAGGAAACAATTGATGCGGCGATGGTAAAATTTAAAGCAGCAGGCATTAATGTTTATGCTGTTGGTGTCATTTATATGAAAACAAAAGAAGCCGCGGATCAGGCTTTTGCTTATGCAAAAAAAGTGGGCATGAATATGATTGTTGGCGCACCATCTTACGATGTGCTCGATTATGCTGAAAAAAAAGTGAAGGAATATAATATCAAGCTTGCTATCCATAATCATGGGCCTGAAGACGCATTGTATCCGGGACCAAAAGACGTTTATGACAGAATAAAAAATAGAGACGCAAGAATTGGGCTTTGTATTGACATCGGACATGCAACACGTGCCGGCGTGAAGGTTGAAGATGCAGTGAAAGAATACAAAGACAGATTATTTGACCTGCATATAAAAGATGTAACGCTCGCCGAAAAAGATGGCAAAGCCATTGAAGTGGGACGAGGCGTGATCAATTTTCCTGCGCTCGTAAGCTCACTTAAAAAAATCGGCTACAAAGGAATCAGCAGTATTGAATTTGAAAAAGACATGGAAGATCCCATGGTAGGCATTGCGGAATCTGTGGGTTATTATAAGGGCGTTGTTGCGGCAGAGAGATAAGGGGACAAGACTCAAGGTACAAGGTACAAGGGGCATGTATAAATTCAACATTTCAACCAACCTGTAATGCTCATTCGTGGTTTGTTTGTAATCAATACTTCATGTTCGAGCTCATCGCTTTTAAAAAATACAATCTTTCCATTGTCGGGTGAAATATTCTGAAGACTATTCTTATGATGTATGCAAAGTTCTCCTCCATCTTTTAGTTGCCAGTTCTCGTTCAAATAAATAATAATGGAATATTTTCTGCTGTCATTATTTTTAAATTGATCAAGATGCTTTTTATAAAAACTTCCTTTTTCATAAAGTGTGTAATGAAATTCATAATTCGTGATGCCAGTATAGCAGGTGGCATTTAAATGTGCAACAAAATTATCCATCACATCAAAAAAACTATTCTCATAAATATTTTCATGTTTGCGATCAAGCCAATAAATAATATCGCTGCGGGATAATTTATTATGTTCAAACCCTGCGTTGTTTCCTGTTCCAGCTAATTGAAATTGTTTATCTGCATAAAGAATTTTCAAATTATCTTTTAAATGAAGCAAGAGCGATTTGCCGAGAAAATCTTCTGCAATACCAACCTTATTTTCTATAAAACTTTCGATGAGAGAGTCAAAGCTGTGGAGCAATAAAGTGATTTGAATGCATGACCAAAAATTTGGTCGCGGTGAAGATAGGTTAGTAATTGATAATGGCTGATTAATAATTGAAAAGAAAGAATAACAAAAATAATTTCTATTAATTAATTAGCTTTTGTTTAAAAAGTAAAAAAGAGTTGTGGAGAGTGATCTCATAACCGTTTTGTATCTGTGCTCTAACAATTAAATTGCCGAAGATGATGATCAGCATGTTTGTAAGCCATCCCTCCAATCTGTTCTTCCGTCATCTTTCCAAAAAAACTATGAACAAAACCGGGGTTTGAGAAATGTGCATGCGCTTCAAGCAACTTTATCCATTTTTTCTTTTCAGCTTCCACATCGCCAGTGCCTTTTATTTTAAGCGAAGGAAGCGTGGGAGTATTTTTTCTTAATGGGCTTTCATCTTTCAGCACAGATTTCAAAGCCATCTTTCCGAACAAGCGTCCAATAAATGGCTGCTTGTTCACTTTCTTGTCGGCAATCCATTCTTCCCACATTGTGCAATGTTTCAGCATTTCGAACACATTCATTTTGCCCCATTGCGCTTTGCTGTTTTCATTAACAGCTTTGATCCTTTTTATCAATTCGTTTCTTGTTGCTTTATCGAATGTTGTTTTCATGTCTATTTTTTTGCAGGATTGTAATCTTTTACTTTCAGGCTACCGGATTTTTCAACAATCACTTTCTTTCTTATAAA
>CAIYPC010000080.1 GCA_903927975.1 uncultured Bacteroidota bacterium
ATTGATTAATAAGCCATGGCACCCAAAAGAATGAAATTGAAATTCTTCGAATTGTGAGTTATAGTTATTGAATAAATCAACTAACCTTCTTTATATTTTCTAATCAGAAAATCAGAATAATCTTCTTTATAATCGACATCTTTCTGTAAGCTTATAATTCCTGATAAGATCTTGACCAATGGAGTAATTTCTTTTTCTTCCCTGTTCTCATTTGTTAGCTTTTGTAAATAGTTCTCAATTAATTTTGACAGGCTTGTTTTATGCAGCTTAGCATAGCCTTTCGCTTTTTCAATGATGCCTTCTTCTAATTTCAGTATCAATTTTGTTTTCATAAAAATCAATATTATCTACTTAGTTGTTATATTTATTCGTGTTCAGAAACTGAACTTAAGCCGAGTACAAAAAAAATAAAATTTACATTGCCAATTCTCAAGATGAAAAATTTAAAACCTAAACTGATGAAATCATTTTCTCTAATTGCATTGCTGTCTTTTTTTTCTGCAACAAATTTTGCACAAAGCAAATGGAATATTGTTGAAGGAAAAATAGCCACTCAATGGGCGCAACAAGTTAATCCTGCAAATCCATTGCCCGAATACCCGCGCCCACAAATGGTTCGCGGCGATTGGAAAAACCTGAATGGCTTATGGGATTATGCCATCACCCCAAAAAATCAGGATAAGCCAAATGCTTACGATGGAAAAATATTGGTGCCGTTCGCAGTTGAATCAGCATTGTCTGGCGTTGGCAAAACAGTTGGCAAGGACAGCATAGTTTGGTATAAAAGTTTATTTGCTTTACCTGAAACGAAAAAGAATAAAATTGTTTTGCTGCATTTCGGTGCGGTTGATTGGCGTGCAGAAATATTTGTGAACGGAAAATCAGTTGGAATTCATGAAGGTGGTTATGATCCATTCACGTTTGACATTACTTCTTATCTTTCAAAAAATAAGCAACAGCAGCTTGAAGTGAAAGTGTGGGATCCATCTGATGATGGGCCACAACCAAGAGGCAAGCAGGTGAAAAATCCAGAGGGGATTTGGTACACATCTGTTACTGGCATCTGGCAAACAGTTTGGATAGAAGCGGTGCCGCAAACTTATATCGCTTCAACAAAACAAATTGCAGATATCGATCAGCAAACAGTTTCTGTTTCAACGGATGTAAAAAATTTGCAAGCAAATGATGTGATAAAAATTTCTGCATGGGATGGCGATAAAATGATTGCAGAAAAATCTTCATCCGTTAATGGAGAAAATATTTTGCAGATCAATGCCGCAAAATTATGGTCGCCTGAAAATCCGTTTCTGTATGATTTGAAAATATCCGTTGAGCGAAAAGGAAAGATAATTGATGAAGTGAAAAGCTATTTCGCCATGCGAAAAATATCTGTGAAGCCAGATAACAATGGTGTGCAACGGATGATGCTCAATAATAAATTTGTGTTTCAGTTAGGGCCGCTGGATCAGGGTTGGTGGCCTGATGGATTATACACAGCTCCAACAGATGAAGCATTGCAATTTGATATTTTGAAATTAAAAGAAATGGGTTTCGACCTAATCCGCAAGCACGTGAAAGTAGAACCAGCGCGTTGGTATAATCATTGCGATAAAATAGGCATGTTGGTTTGGCAGGATATGCCAAGCGGAGATTTGGACGGAGCAGAGTGGAACCCGCGCCCAGGCATTGAAGGTGGTCATGAAATGAACCGGACACCTGAATCAGAAAAAATTTATCGCACGGAATGGAATGCGATTATGGAAAGCCTTCAAAACTTTCCTTGCATAGTTGTTTGGACGCCGTTCAACGAAGCATGGGGACAATTTAAAACAAATGAGATTGCGGAATGGACGATGAAAAAAGATCCATCGCGATTGGTGAACAGTGCAAGCGGCGGAAATTTTTATGTTGCAGGTCATATCATGGACTTACACAATTATCCTGAGCCAGCTATGCCAAGGGTAGATTTGTTTGGCGCAAAACAAGTTTTGGTATTGGGAGAATTTGGCGGACTTGGTTTGCCTTTAGAAGGTCACACTTGGGAGGGAAAAAATAATTGGGGCTATCAAACTTTCAACAATGCGGATGAGATGTTCGCAAAATATTCTTCTTTCATTGATGCATTGCAACCGTTGATTCAAAAAGGATTATTAGCCGCAGTATATACACAAACAACGGACGTTGAAATTGAGACAAACGGGTTGATGACTTACGATAGAAAGATAATAAAGATGCCCGCGGAAAAATTGAAAGCGATTCACACAAAATTGTATGATAGTGCAGTATTAAAATAATTTGGGATGATTTGGAATAACGAAGATGAACAACCGAAAATGAATATTTTAATTTGTTATTAATAAAATGAATCTATGACTAACGTATTGCGTGCAAAAAATATTATTTTATTTTTATTATCCATTGCATTGCTATCTGCGTCCTGTAAAGTTGCAAGCAAAACAGGTTCTGTTAATAAAAACGGCGCTGTTTTAATTTATAATGTAAATGTCATCAATGTAAAAAATGGTGATATACTAAAGAACAAAGCCATTCTCATCAAAAAAAATATCATTGAAGCGATTGATGATTATTCAGCACTTCAATCGAAAGCAGATTATGCTGAGAAGATAGATGCTGGCGGTCGATATGCAATACCTGGTTTGTGGGATATGCACATGCATATAGAAGAAGAAAGTTTGGTGGAAGATAATTTGGCGTTGCTTCCGGTTTATATTGCTTATGGCATAACGACCATGCGGGATTGTGCGAGTGATCTCGGCATGCAAGTTTTAGATTGGCGAAATGAAATTAATAATGGCAAATTATTTGGCCCGCGCATTTTTACAGCGGGAAGAAAACTAGAAGGCATGCACACCATGTGGAAAGGTGCGATGGAAATTGCGAATGAAAAAGATCTGAACGAAAAGCTCGATTCACTCACTTCTTTTAAAGTAGATTTTATAAAGATTACTGAGAACACGTTAGCTGGCGATTTGTTTCTGAAAGCTGTTATTGAATCTAAAAAACGCGGATTTAAAGTGTCAGGTCATGTGCCTATTGATCTGTCAATAAAAGATTTGGCGGATGCAAGATTTTCAAGCATAGAACACGCGAGCTATTTGATCCGTCTGGGTTCTGATGAAGATGAAACGATACGTGAATTGAAGGCTGACACATTATCAAGAGCAGATGCAAACAAACAATATTTTAAAAACTTTGATCAGCAGAAAGCGGTCGAAGGATATAAAATGCTGGCAAGAAAAAATGTAGCTATTTGCCCAACATTAATTGGTGGAAAACAACTCGCTTATTTAGATGAGGATGATCATCACAATGATGCTTATCTACAATACTTGTCAAAAAGATTTAAAAAAAATTATTCATGGAGAATTAACCGGCAATCAACCGATACAAAAGAGCAGATTCAACAGCGCAAAAACAATTATGAATTGATTGCAAAACAGATTCCTTATCTGCAATCTTCGGGCATGCTCATTCTTGCAGGCACAGATGCGGCAGCATTAAATTCATTCATTTATCCCGGATTGGCATTGCATCAGGAGCTTGTTTTATTTCAAAAAGCAGGACTGGCTCCTTTGGCTGCCTTGCAAAGTGCTACTATTAACGGAGCAAAATTTATGGGAGTTGATGATTCTCTTGGCTATGTTGAACCGGGTAAAATTGCAGATATTTTATTATTGAACAGAAATCCTTTAGAAGATATTTCAGCAACGCAGGACATATTCGCTGTGATGAAAAGTGGTATTTATTATAATCGAAAGGCACTTGATTCTTTATTGGAAACAGCGAAGCAAAAAAGTATTGAGCTGGACGCAAAACGAGGAGATTAGAAAGTACAAATAATAAAAAAACCCGCGCTGACTTTCAATGCGCGGGTTTTGTCTTTTCAGCTCCCCCTGTTGGACTTGAACCAACGACCCTCTGATTAACAGTCAGATGCTCTAACCAACTGAGCTAAGGAGGAATTCCCTAAAGGGCTGCAAAAATAAGGTTTTTCCCTTTTTTACAAACATTGATTTGAAAAAAGAGCCATTTAATTTAAAAAAATCTCCCTTCTTCAATTCCTATAAGGAAACCTTCTTCTTTTGAGTCCACCCGATACGTTTTCATGGTGAACCCATCGGGAATTTTGCAGCGGCCATTTTTTAAGTTGAATTTATAGCCGTGGATGGGGCATGAAACATTGCCTCCAGCTTCATCGAGATACCCTTCTGCCATGATCCCGCCCGCATGTGGGCAACTGTATGCAAAAGCATGCCATTCATTTTTAGCCTTTGCCACACAGATTTTTTTTCCTTCGATTTCCACAACGCCAATTCCGTTGCTGTTCAGTTTTATTTCAGCTTCGCTGTTAGCGGCTTTGTGCCATTTGATTTTTTTCCAAAACATCAAAAAATGTATTCTGTTTTATATGGATAACGAATTTTGTAAAGCGTTCTTACTTTGTTGAGAACAGTTGTGCGAAGCCCATCGACATTTCTTTTTTCAAGAGCAGAAATGAAAACACAATTTCCATTGGTTTCATTTTCCCATCTTTCTTTTAAATCGTTCAGCATTTCATTTTTCACTGATTCATCGAGCCATTCGTCAAATGTTTGCTTTTCGTATTGATCGATTTTATTAAAGATAAGAATGGCGGGCTTATCAGACACTTCAATCTCTTGCAATGTTTTATTCACTACGCCAATCTGCTCTTCGTATTGAAGGTGAGCAAGATCAACAACGTGCAATAATATATCAGCCTCACGAACTTCATCCAACGTGCTTTTAAAACTTTCCACCAGATGATGAGGCAGCTTTCTGATAAAGCCTACAGTGTCGCTCAATAGAAATGGGGTATTATCAAAAACAATTTTTCTCGTTGTCGTATCAAGCGTTGCAAATAATTTGTTTTCAGCAAACACATCACTTTTGCTTAGCAAATTCATAATGGTTGATTTGCCGACGTTAGTATATCCAACTAGCGCAACACGAATGAATTCCCCACGATCTTTTCGCTGTGTGAAAGCCTGTTTATCAATTACGGATAGGCGTTTCCGTAATAAAGAGATTTTGTCTTTAACGATACGTCGATCTGTTTCAATTTCCGTTTCGCCAGGACCTCTTGTCCCAATGCCTCCGCCGAGTCTTTCGAGATGGCTCCACATGCCGCGCAATCGCGGTAGCAAATATTGATATTGAGCCAGCTCAACTTGTAGTTTTGCCTGAGCTGTTTTTGCGCGGTTGGCGAAAATGTCAAGAATAAGATCTGAGCGATCGATTGTTTTTACGTCGAGAATTTTTTCAATGTTGTTTATCTGCGATCCTGAAAGCTCATCATCGAATATGGCAACCCTTATATCTTTTCCTGAAATGAAATTTTTTATTTCTTCCAGTTTGCCCTTGCCAATAAAAGTCTTGCTATCAGGATGCGGCAATTTTTGTGTGAAGCGCCTTATAGTCTTTGCTCCTGCGGTTTCTGCAAGAAATGCAAGCTCATCCAGATATTCATTGGCTGCTTGCTCATTAAGTGAGGGCTGAATGAGCCCAACCAATATCGCGTTCTCTTCTTTAAAAGCATTATTTTTCTTTTCTATCAATTGATTTTAGAATTTTTGAAGTACACTAAAATAAAAAGCGAATATCAGTTAAGATATCCGCAAAATAAGTTCAGATAAAATTAAACATTAATTATAAGCCGCTAAAGCAAATGCCAAATTCAAATGGATAAACAGCAGGCAATCCGTAAGAACCTTTCATTAAACTGGTAAGCTGATATTGACCATATACTCCAATCGGACCTTTGCTGACCCTTATGGTAGCGGCTAGCTTAATGCTGTTGTAATAAGCCTTGCCACTGATTTTGTAGATTGAATTATCAACCGACTGATTGGTTCCGTTTTCTATGTTTTTCCCTTTTGCATATGCGCTTAACATAGCCCCAACTTTTGTGCCTACGGCAAATTTCCAGCTTTTATTTGTGTTTTCCGGGTCAACTGCATATCTAAGTTCCAACGGGATTTCGAGATATGTATTAACCACTTTATACTTTTTGAAATGGGTTCCGCCGCTTGCATCCTGTCTTGGGGTAGCAGCTATCGGGGCAGCCTGGTTTTTGAAGTAAACATTACTGCATCCAATGCCAAGTCCTGCTCCAACACTCAAACGAGGATCGGATTTAAATGGGAAATCATACAAAAAATAAAAATTGAAAGTTCTCGGTACGCCTCCAATTTCTAGTGTATCTGGTACGGCAGCCCAACCTGCATAGCCCATCTGCACCATAAAATGATCATTAGCGCGATGCGACAAATCCACTTTGCTCCAATCTTTCTTTTTTGTTTCAACAGGAATTGTAGCCTTAGTGGTTGTATCTGTTTTTTGCGAGAAAGCAGTTGTGAAAACAATGAGCGCAGCCACCGAAAATAAAAGTTTCTTCATAATTTTTTTTGATGCAACAAATGTATTTTGCTTAGGGTTAATAAAAGGTTAAAGAACCTTGGCAAAAAAAGCCCATAGCAATTAGCATGGGCAATAAGGAAATTTTCTATAATTAATAATTTATTTGTGAGTGGTCAATGGACTAAACAACGTATCAACCAATCAACAATTTAGTGGACCCTGTTGGAATTGAACCAACGACCCTCTGATTATGAGTCAGATGCTCTAACCAACTGAGCTAAGGGTCCTAATCTAACATACAATGAGCTTTCAATTTGAACAAACGACCCTTCCGACTTTCGGTCGGAATGCTCTAAACATCTGAGCAAGGTCTTTTTTTCGAGCTGCGAAAATAAAGAAATCATGTTAAGGCAAGAAATAAATGCAGCAATCATAATAAGAAAATTGTCAAATTGCAGGTAGAATGTTTTTTTTCTTAATATTGCTACTAGACTTATTGCTTAACTAATATTAATGATTGCTGCCGAAAGAATTGCCTATCTCCAAAATAGGATAGCTCTATACGAAGATCAACAATCCTACGAGGAATTGTTCGTCTCGCTCTACAGTTATCTTTATCACTTCGCATGGACTTTTGTGAAGTCGAAACAATTGTCTGAAGAGATTGTCTCAGATGTTTTCATCAAAATTTGGGAAAAAAGAAAATCGCTTGACAAGATAGATAATCTGAAAGTGTACTTGTATGTCGCCACAAAAAATATCGCTCTGAACTATCTTGATAACAAAAAGAACGTAAGCTTTGCCGACATTGAAGATTTTTCTACAGAATTAAAAAGTTCCTATTCGGATCCTGAGCAATTGCTTATCACTTCGGATATGTTAGAGCTTATCAATAAAGCCATTCTCCAACTTCCTCCGCGCTGCAGGCTCATATTTAAACTTGTGAAAGAAGATAGGATGAGATATAAGGAAGCTGCTGAAGTGCTGAATATCTCAATTAAAACAGTGGAAACTCAAATCGCTATCGCACTTAAAAAAATAGGCGCTGCTGTCAGTTTCGATATACACAGAACCGTAGCTTCTTCCGTAAGCCATTCCAAATAGTTAAAAATAATTTAAAATTTTTTAGGGGTTTTTTGTTTTTTTCCTGTCCTTGGTTATCAGAGGTCAATAACTAACGATGCATCAGGAAAATATCTGGAATTTGATTGCCAAGAAGCTATCAGGAGAATCTTCTCCTGAAGATTTGCGTGATCTCGAAGACCTTCTTCGCAAAAACCCTGAGCTTCATTACTCTCTTCAGCACATCATGGATCTTTGGCATTCCGAACATAGTAATTTTGAAAAACAGGAAGCTCGGGATGCATTCAGCAAACATGTTGAAAGAATGCAGCAGCTTGATATTGATTATTCCGTCAATGAAAATATAGAAACTACAGGCAACACATCTCATAAGAAAAAAAGAGTTTTTATCATCGCGGCTGTTGCATTGCCTTTTTTTATAGTAACTTTTTTTTTAGGGGCTCATTTTTTTAGTTCGAGTCAATCTTCAGTCAGCCCAATCAAAAGCACTTCAAAAGAATCTCTTAAAGCAGTTAGTGAGATAGCCACAAAAAATGGCTCTAAAACAAATATCATTTTGCCAGATGGAACAAAGGTTTGGCTGAACGCAGGGAGCAACCTCACTTACGATTCATCTTACGGGAAGTCAATACGCGAAGTGTCGTTATCTGGCGAAGGCTTTTTTGATGTGGTAAAAAATAAGGAAAAGCCTTTCATTATCCATGCCGCCAGTATAAATATTAAAGTGCTTGGTACGGAGTTCAATGTAAAATCTTATCCAAGTGAAAAAACAACTGAGGCTTCATTAATAAGAGGGAGTATTGAGGTTACTTTCAGAGATAAGCCAAACAAAACAGTGATTTTAAAACCGAATGAAAAAATTGTTGTCGATAACATAAAAAAAGTAGAGGCTGTTATTCAGTCGCATACACAAAATAATGAAGTAAAAGTAAAAGATGTAGCCGATGGGTTTGCTGTAAAGAATCTGACTTATGAATCTAAGACTGGAGATGTAATTGAAACATCATGGGTTGACAATAAGCTAATTTTTCAGGACGAATCTTTTGATGATATTGCTCGCCAGCTTGAGCGCTGGTATGGTGTTTCAATAAATTTTGAGAACGGGCAACTAAAAGAAAATCATCTAACAGGAAGCTTTAAAAACGAAACCATCAGGCAGGCGCTTGATGCGTTGAAATTTACAGCAACATTTAATTATTCAATTGACAATAACAATAATATCACTATTTACTAAACCTAAACAAGTGGAATGAATGGAGATGAACTGCGGCAGGTTGTCGTTGAGTGAACC
>CAIYPC010000081.1 GCA_903927975.1 uncultured Bacteroidota bacterium
GAAGCTGGTTGCGATGAAGCCGGTCGTGGGTGCTATGCAGGGCCTGTGTTTGCCGCCGCTGTTATTTTGCAGGAAGATTTTTTTCATCCATTATTAAATGATTCGAAACAGGTAAAAGAAAACGATAGAAATTTATTGAGAATTTTTATTGAAGAAAATGCCATTGACTTTGCAGTTGCCCACGTGAGCAATGAAGAGATTGATGAAATAAATATCCTGAAAGCTTCATTTAAAGCAATGCATTTGGCGCTCGATAAATTAAAAAAACGCCCAGAGTTTTTATTGATTGATGGCAATCGTTTTACTCCTTATTATCAAACAACACATGTATGCATTGTTGAAGGCGATGCAAAATATGCTGCTATTGCAGCAGCCAGCATTCTTGCAAAAACGTATCGTGATGACTACATGAAAAATTTGCATGAAGAATTTCCCTATTACAAATGGAGCAGCAATAAAGGTTATGGAACATTGGAGCACAGAAACGCCATTGAAGAATTTGGTTTGTGTAAATATCATCGTAAAAGTTTTAATATACTTCCATCGCAACTAAACATATTTGAATGATCAATTTTCCTGAAAATGTTATTTTAGAAGATGACCGCGTTTTATTAAGACCACTTCAATTATCAGATATTGAATTTCTTGTTCCTTTTGCTATCAATGAACCCGAAACATGGAGCTACTCCTTGGTAAGCCCAGCCGGAGAAGAAGGAATGAAAAAATATATCAACACAACAATTCAGCAACGCGAACAAAAAATTGAATATCCTTTTATTGTTTTTGATAAAGCCACAAATGCTTATGCTGGTAGCACGCGCTTTTATGATATTCAATTAAATAATCTTACCACACAGCTAGGTTACACATGGTATGGAAAAAATTTTCGCCGAACAGGTTTGAATAGGCACTGCAAATTATTAATGCTTTCTTATGCATTTGAAAAATGGGGAATGGAAAGAGTTGAATTCAGAGCTGATGCAAGGAATGAAAAATCAGTTAATGCAATGAAAGCAATTGGCTGCACGGTTGAGGGAATTTTGCGGAGCAACAGCACAATCGATTCTGGTGGAAGAAGAGACAGCATTGTTCTTTCTATATTAAAAGATGAATGGTTCAACAGTGTGAAGGAGAATTTGATTGGGAAAATAAAATAATCAAAAGAAAAATAATAATTAGAGACTACTTCCCGACTTTCTGTCTTCCCGTCCTCCAGACTATTCTTCCCACTCACCCAATCCTTTTCTTAGAACAACAGTTTGATCATTTGTACAATCAACTACCGTGGATGGAATAATTCCGCCGGTCCCGCCATCAATAATTATATCCACTAAATTTTTAAAATTCTCATTGATCAATTCCGGATCAGTGTATTCTTCCACCATTTCTCCGGGCAGTGAGGCACTCAAAATTGGGTTGCCGGATTCTTTCACGATTGCTCTTGAAATTTTATTATCGGGCACTCTCAAGCCAATTGTTTTTTTCTTGCTTTGCAAAATCTTTGGCACTTCTTTGCTTGCAGGCAAAATAAAAGTGTATGGCCCCGGCAAATAATTTTTCAGCAACCGATATAATGGTGTGGAAATGCTTTTTGTGTATTGGCTCATATCGCTCAAATCATAACATACAAAAGATAATTGCGCTTTCGTAGGATCAACATTTTTTATTCTGCAAATCCGTTCAATGGCTTTGTGTTTAAAAATGTCGCAGCCCAACCCATAAATGGTGTCAGTTGGGTAAATAATTACCCCACCATCATGTAAACATTCAACAATGGTTTTAATATTTCGCGGTTGAGGATCCTCAGGATGAACGTGCAATAGCATATCTGGCAATGTAAGAAAAAGCTGCGACCAAATGTCGGCATAACAACATTTCATTAACTGACTTAATATTATTTTTGTAAGAAATTTTTAAGTCATGAAGCTTCAGACAATTGACAAAGTGGAGAGCATCAGCCCTGAAAATTTTAAGCATAATTATTATAATCCAATGAAGCCATTGGTAATAACTAAGCTTGCACAACAATGGCCTGCTTATACTAAATGGAATTGGGATTATTTTAAATCAGTGGTAGGCGAAGTGAAAGTGGGGGTTTATAATAATGTGAAGAGTGATGCATATACACCCATCAATACTGCTGATGATTACATGAAATTTGGGCAATACATCGATATGGTTCGCAAAGGCCCTGCTGAATGGAGAATTTTCTTATTTAATATTTTTGAGCATGCACCTCAAATAACAACTGATTTCACATGGCCTGAAGACTTGGCGAAAGGATTTGTGAAACGTTATCCGATGTTGTTCGTTGGGGGACAAGGATCCATTACGCACATGCATTTTGATATTGATCTGTCGCACATATTCCATACACAATTCTGCGGCAGAAAAAGAGTGCTGCTTTTCCCTTTTGAGGAGCAACATAAACTTTATCGCAAACCTTGGGAAGTTTTAAGCTTAGTGAATTTTGAAAAATATTTCGACAAGGAAAACAACAAACTTGACCTTGAGAAATTTCCTGCGCTGACATTGGCAAAAGGATATGAAGTTATTCTCGATCATGGCGACACATTGTTTATGCCTGCGGGTTACTGGCACCACATGGAATACCTTGATAGCGGTTTTGCCATGAGTCTTCGTGCGCTACAATCAACCATCAATGGGAAATTAAAAGGTGCCTGGTATCTGTTCGGAATGCGCAATATTGATACTTTAATGAAGAAAACAGCGCCAGAATGGTGGTATAACATCAAAAAAGAAAAAACTTTTCAGGCAGCAGCAAAGGAGCTAGAAAACAGTACCAGTAGCCGTTTTAAGGATTCCAGCTTCTTTTAAAAAGCATTCATTTCCAACATGTCTGTTAAAAAAAGTGCAAAAAATATTGCTTTTTAAGAAAACAACCTTTATTTTTATGCCGCTTATGAATTGAACTACATGCTTTCAAAAGCAATCCTGTAAACCCGACTCCATCCAATTTCCAAACGCTTTCCAATTCCACGAAAATTACATTTTTGGTAGTTAATATCTAATTGTATTAATATACTTTTCTACCCATAATAATTTGTATCTGTTCCACCCTTTTAAAATTACTTTCCGTACAGGGCATTTGCCTGTAACGTTGTTGAAGACCCCTAATAGTTTTTTGAAGCAATCAAAATTGAGTAATTATTATGCCTGTGCATAATGGAATCGGTAAGGGCTTCAAACCAGAAATTATTGTTCGTTAATACCGAATTTTATTAACCCTAAAGCCACTACCTTTCATGCATTGCACTAAGCATTTACCATTACTTCTTGTTTTGATTTAACATAAATTTTTAATCTGAAAATGTTCAGATTGAATATCCGTGCCTTATTGTTGTGAAAGCTTATTTTACTAAGCTAGAACCGAGGAATAATTACGATAGCCGAGAAATAATTTTTTAGAAGAATATAAGAACAAAATGCAATCTTCAAACTTTTTCTTTTTGTGGTTTCAGAGGTAAGCACAGGCCGGCGATGTCTATCGCTGGCTCTTTTTTTATGTGCCTGAACAAAAATGATTTCACTGTGAATAAACCAATAAAAAAAGCCTCCGTTATTGCGGAGGCTTCTGTTTTATAGCCCAAATAAGAACAATATATTTTTAAGCTCTTCGAATTTAAAGGATTGTCCAAGTTTCATTCCCCCGAAGCAATTTATCAAGATTGCCTTTCCCTTTGCTTGTCATCACCTCTTCAATTTGAAGGTTCAACATCTCGTCATAACAAGGTCTTTCCGTTTCATAAAAAACACCAAATGGTCTTGGCAAATGAACTTCAATTGTTGGGTCATCAAACATGCGCACCAAAATCTGCGCTTTGTAAAAATCTTTTTCATC
>CAIYPC010000082.1 GCA_903927975.1 uncultured Bacteroidota bacterium
ATTCATTATTATTTATGAAATTATTAGGGGCTTTTTTTCGGCTTATTAGGTTGCCTAATCTTTTCTTTATTGCCCTTACTCAGTTTCTGTTTTATTATGCCATCATCATTCTCAACTTTAATAATAGTGGATTAACGAACACACTCGGTCAGGTTAATTTTTATCTGCTTTGTTTCTCATGTGTTTTAATTGCTGCTGCTGGTTACATCATCAACGATTATTTTGATCTGAATATTGATCGCGTTAATAAGCCTGATCGGTTGGTTGTAGATAAGCTTATTAAAAGAAGATGGGCGATTATCTGGCATTGGGCATTATCCGGAATTGGGGTGTTGATCGGGTTTTATATCAGTTGGAAGATAGGGAATTATTTTATCGGCGCGACACATATTGTCACTGTTATTATGCTGTGGTTTTATAGCACCACTTTCAAAAGAAAATTGATTATCGGGAATATTATTATCTCCTTGCTCACTGCGTGGGTAATTTTGGTTTTGTATTTGTGTGAGTTCAGGCTGCACGCATTTAGTCATCCTGTTTATCATCAGGTTCTTTCACGAATTTACAAGTTTGCTGTTTTATATGCAGGCTTCGCGTTTATCATTTCATTGGTTCGCGAAGTGATAAAAGATATTGAAGATATGCAAGGTGATGCAGCTTATAATTGTCGCACCATGCCAATTGTTTGGGGTGTGAATGTTTCAAAAGTGTTTGCGGCCACATGGCTCATTGTGCTTATTCTTTCATTGGCAATACTTCAATTTTATGTGTTGCAATATAGATGGTGGTGGGTGGTTTCATATTCAATTCTTTTCATCATTTTGCCGCTGGTGCTGATTTTAAAAGATCTCTATCGCGCAACCATCACTTCAGATTATTATCGCTTGAGCAAATTGATAAAAGGAGTGATGCTCACGGGGATTTTATCACTATTGCTTTTCTTAACTTTTTGATGCATGAATCGGATTATACTTGCTTCTCAATCGCCACGCAGAAAACAATTGTTAGAATGGGCTGAAATAAATTTTGATATAGTAGTAAAAGAAACTGATGAATCATATCCGAAAAATTTGTCGGTTGATGAAGTGGCTGTTCATATCGCACGCAATAAAGCCTATGCAGTGAAAAATGAATTGGATGATTCAAAAATTATCATTGCGGCAGATACGATTGTTGTTATAGACGATGAAATAATCGGTAAACCCAAAGACAGAGCAGACGCCATCAATATTCTTACAAAATTATCAGGCAATAAACACAGCGTGATAACTGGCGTTGTTATTATCCATAAACAAAAAGAAATTGCTTTTGCTGACGTTACCAATGTTTGGTTTCATCATGTAACAAAAGAGCAAATAGAATTTTATATTGATAAATACAAGCCCTACGACAAAGCTGGCGCTTATGCAATTCAGGAATGGATTGGTGTTATCGGCATTAAAAAAATTGATGGCGATTTTTATAATGTAATGGGATTGCCAGTGAGCAGAGTTGTGAAGGAATTATGTAGCTTTGGGAGCGATAAGTTACAAGTGATAAGTGGTAAGCTATAAGTTTAGCTGCAGCTACTTATCACTTACTACTTACCACTATTCACTAATTGCAAAACCTTATCCCAATGACAGAAAAATTACTCCATTTCATTTGGCGGCTTCAATACCTTAATAAAAAAGAACTTCTTCTCGACAGCGGCGAAAGCCTTCAGATTATTTTCCCTGGCAATCACAATCATCATCAGGGACCTGATTTTTTACAGGCCAAAGTAAAAATTGATAACACTATTTTAGCGGGTAATATCGAATTGCATGTCCTTGCTTCTGATTGGGAAAAACATGCGCATGAAAATGATAAAAATTATCAGAATATTATTCTGCACTTAGTTTGGGAAAATGATCAGCCACACACTCTAACAAAAATGCCCACGCTCACGCTTAATAAACGTGTGCCAAAATTATTATTGAATAGATATGAAGAACTGATGAATAATTCTTCGTTCGTGCCTTGTGAAAAAATGATTGGTCAAGTGAATGATATTATATGGTCGTCGTGGAAACAGCGATTGCTTATTGAAAGATTGCAACGAAAATCAAAAATAGTCAGCGATTATTTTTCTGAAAATAATCATCATTGGGATGAAACATTCTGGTGGATGCTAGCAAAAAATTTTGGCATTAAAGTGAACGAAGAAGTTTTTGAAGCAATGGCAAAAACAATTTCTGTAAATATTCTTGCAAAACATAAAAATCAGATTCATCAACTGGAAGCTATGCTGCTTGGGCAATGCGGCTTGCTGGAGGGAGATTTCAAAGACGATTATCCGATCATGCTTCAAAAAGAATATCAATTCCTAAAACATAAATATCAATTGAAGCAGATTAATATGCACGCCCATTTGCTCCGCATGAGACCGGGCAATTTCCCGACAATCCGTCTAGCGCAATTGGCAATGCTAATCAGTCAATCAACGCATCTTTTTTCCAGATTAAAAGAGATTGAATTTGTAGCCGAAGCAAAAAAATTATTAACGGTAACGGCAAACGATTATTGGAACTATCATTATGTAGTTGATGAAGAATCTTCTTTTAAAAAGAAATTATTAGGGAAGCAAATGACGGAGAATATTATCATCAACACAATCGCTCCGATGTTTTTTGCTTATGGGCATTTTCATAAAGAAGAAAAGTATAAAGAAAAAGCCTTGAAGTGGCTTGAGGATTTATCTCCCGAAAAAAATAATATCATCAGTCAATGGAACAATTCAGGAGCGAAAAGCAAAAATGCTTTCGACTCCCAATCGTTCATTGAATTGAAAACGCAATACTGCGACAAGAAAAGATGCCTGGAATGCGCGGTGGGGAATGCTTTGATGAAGGGGAGTTTGTAGTTACCAGTTTTGGGTTTTCAGTTTCCAGTTCTTTACTTCGAGATGTCATCATAAAATTTGAGATGAAAAATTTGATGAGCAAT
>CAIYPC010000083.1 GCA_903927975.1 uncultured Bacteroidota bacterium
AAGCATATCGCAAACTCCGCAGCCATTATTCGCCATCCGCAATTGCAGTTAGATATGGTGCGAATTGGCATCGGCTTATATGGAATTGATAGTAGCATTTCTCATAGGCTTAAGCTCGAAGAAGTGTCGGTTCTTAAATCTACCATTGCACAAATAAAATATTTAGAAGATGGAATAACGGTTGGGTATAACCGAAAAGGAATTGCAAGTGGAAACACAAGCATTGCTACAGTTTGCATTGGCTATGCTGATGGCTATTCAAGAAGCCTTGGGAATGGAGCGGGAAAAATGTTGGTGAATGGAAGGCTTGCGCCAGTGATTGGTAGCGTTTGTATGGATATGACGATGATTGACATTACAGGAATCCCTGATGTTCATGAAGGGGATGAAGTGATTGTTTTTGGGAAAGGATTATCAGTTGAACAAATTGCTAAATGGGCACAAACAATTCCTTATGAAATATTGACTGGCATTTCGCAAAGAGTGAAGCGGGTTTATTTTGAAGAGTAGAGAAGGAATACGGGGCATAGGGTGTGGGGTTTAAGGTGTAAGGAATACGATCGCGCCGACTCGTAGATTGCTTTCAGGTGAATCAGTCAAATCAGTCCAAAATCGAGGTTAACCTTCAACTATTTAGCTATATTTGCCGCTCAATTAATTGAAGTGAAACTCAGGAATGTTTTTTTTGTTGTCCTTTTAATTATTCTTGCAGATCAAGCCCTGAAAATTTGGGTAAAGACACACATGCCATTGAGCTATCAGTGGGATTTTTATCATGCGCCTGTTTCTAAATATGATAAAGGCATTCATGTTGTTGGTGATAAATTTCAGGTTTATTTTGTAGAGAATGAGGGAATGGCTTGGGGCAAAAGCTTTGGTGGATATTGGGGCAAAACTGCGCTCACGCTTTTTAGGCTGGTAGCAGTCATCTTCGGAATTTTTTACATCCGTTCAATCGTTGAAAAAAAATATTACAAAGGATTCATTATTTGCGCTGCACTGATTTTTGCAGGCGCACTCGGCAATTTACTCGACAGCATGTTTTATGGATTGATGTTTGAAGAAAGCACCATTGATCATGTTGCAAAATTTTTTCCTGCGCATGGCTATGCAGGCTTTTTGCACGGAAGAGTTGTTGATATGCTTTACTTCCCTTTGATTCGAACACATTACCCGCATTGGTTTCCTTTTTTTGGAGGGGATGAGTTTGAATTTTTCAGCCCTGTATTCAATATTGCCGATGCTTCTATTTCTGCAGGTGTGATTGCAATTCTGCTCTTTCAAAAAAGATTTTTTAAGAAACAATCTTCTGAGCAGCACACCACTGTTGAAACTAGTTCTGAAGTGAACGATACAATGCAGATTTCCTGATTTTATATTGTATTATGCTGATGCGACAAGGCATGTTGTAAATAATCAATATTTTAATATTCACCATTGACCATTCACCATTCACTTCTTTTCGGGTACGAATGCTATTTCGTGAGCTTCAATACATGCTTGCTGATTCTTTTATCTTTATAAGTTATTAATAAGGCATATGCACCGTCTGCAATGGTACCGAGCCCATAAATATTTACGTTATTAAATCCTGCATTTAATATTTGTTTCTGTTGGTTCATTATTCGACCATACATATCAACCAAGGTAAATGTTGCCTGCGCCTGATCGGGCGCAGTGATGTTCATTGAAATGGCATCAGCAAAAGGGTTTACCAATGAGACCACTTCAAAATCAACCGCTGAATTGCTCAATAAAACAATCGGGGTTATTTTTTGATTGTTCCCATTTGTTATTCTTATGCGGTAATAAGTATTGCCTGTTATCGGATTATTATCAATAAAATTATAGGTTGTGCCATAACCTTCGGGTGCGGTTGCGTTCATTGTTCCGATCGGTGCGAAATTTATTTGATCAGTACTTCGTTCTATAACATATTTAAGATTGGCTGTTTCATTTGTAGTTGTCCATTTCAAATTTGCAAAGCCATTTTTTATCAGTCCGTTAAAATAAATAATATTAGCCGGTAGTAAAACCAAACAATTCACTTCATATACTGCTTTTGGGGTAGATGCTGCGAAAGAACAATTTACATCACTAAGATTTGCAACGGTTGATGCAATCACAATTCTATACATCACCAAATTATGGATGTTGTCCAGTTTGTAATAGCGAGAGATTATGTATGAATACTGATTGATTGAGGAGTCATAAACTGGGGTTGCCGATCCATTTGGATTTGCACCAGTGGTATCAATCCCCGGAGATGTCCACGTAATGCCATTATCATAGGTCTGTTCGATTCTCCATTCGGTGTAATTATTAAAAAAAGAAGTGATCTTGAAACGGACCGTATCAGTTGCGCCCTGGCATAAAGTATCTGGTTTGTCAGGCGTCAATGAAATATTTGGTGAGCATGTGGCAACACCAATATCATCTATTACCCAATCGTTTCCTCCGCCACCAGGCGCATTGTTCCTTATACTGATTACCATCGAAGTTTCTGTAGCCCCAGTCTTATAAATAAATCCTTTTTGTATCCACTGCCCGGTATGAAGAATATCTCCTGTGGTATAATAATCGGCTCCATTCACATTGAAAGTGAGATTTGGATGAACGCCCGATGAATCGCCAATTCCTGTTGGTATATAGCCCGCGCCGCCGGAGGCACCTTTCCCATTGCTATCACAACCGCATTTTGAACAGATATTTCTAAACCAAGCTACGTATTGATAATAAGTATTGGGACAAAGATTTTTAACTGTATCTAGAAAAGCGGTGTCAGTTCTATAAGAAGCATTGATCGCGAGCATATAGCCACCAGTTGCTCCTGCATTATCATCAGTTGGTGGGTTACCCAGTAATGGGTTGCTTGCCCCAGTGTGATCTCCAATGATATCCCACACACTAAATATTCGGTGCGATGGTGTTTGCGAATTATCAGGAAAGGCCCAGGTATCTAAAGTAGAATATCCTGTTGCTGGTGTTGAGCCACCACTTGTATTATTGCTTATGCCATAATAATAATCATTGGGCATGTTGGTAGTAGTTGAAAACACAGCGTAAGTGTAATTGGATGGAACGCTGCTTGAAGCACCGCGATCTTTCACATTTCCTGAACCAAAGGTTCCGCCATATTCAGAGAGCACTGCATTGGTGCCAACCGTATTACTGCATATCCCATAATTTTGGTAGACTACGATGGTGTCTTCGGGAAATGTGATATTAACAACAGGCCCAGATTTATAAATAAGACCGCCATTACCAATACCAATTTTTGTTCCATAAGCAACCGCATTCACAACAACCCTATATGCAGCGACCATAATGCAGGAGCCACCATAAAAAGATGGCTTATCGGTATTCTTGATGCTTCCTCCAGTGGTGGATGTGGCACCCTTGCCTAAATTAATGGTAATGTTTGAACCGGAAATTGTTGCCGGGTCGTCACCTGCTGCGTCAGTCCATTGGCGAAATATTTTTCCTTCATTCGTCAGCACTCGTAAAGTGCCTGGAACGTAAGTGGTGTTTGTAGGAACAACATCAGAAAAAGAGCATAGCAAAAATGTGCCAGATCTTACAATAAAAGTTCCTCTGATTTCCAGTGTATCGCCGGGCTCAATGGTGCTGCCTGTGGTACCTTTGGTGATGTTCACATAGCTCTTGCCATAATCTTGTGAGAATAATTGCTGAGAGATGAAGACAGCAAGTAGCGCAGTTAGGAAAATTTTATATGAAGACTGCAAAGGCAGAATTCGTTTCATAGTATTGGATTAAATTCAAAATGTCCTTTTCAGGACTGTTTAGGGTAATCATAAAATTACATACGAATGTTGGGTAGGTCAATAGTAAAATTCCATAAAGCCTATGGATATTTACTATTTCGGCTGTAAGCTTTGTTTTCTATTTTGGCAATGTCAATCAACCCTAAATCCGGTATTCCACAATGAAAAACTTTTGGCCACGCATTTTTTTTCCATCATTCTTCTATGCGCATCCGCATCTATCGGGCATTGTCAAACCACCATCACCTTTAATAATCAGGTTTTTAAAATAGACACGTTATACCCCAAAACAGGTAACAACGGATTAAGCTTTCCATGGGAAATAACTTATGGTCCCGATGATTCACTTTGGGTAACGGAGGCTCATGGCTATCGGATTTGGAAAATAAATCCCGGCGACAAAGGAAGCAGAATGGTTTTGGATCTAAACAGCCTGAAGAATTTCAATTATTACAAACCAAAAGTCGGTTCAACAAATGTGATTGCGCCGCAAGGCGGCCTGGAAGGCCTCGCCATTCATTCGCTATTCAACAGTGGAAAGCCATACATATATGTCGTGCTTGTTTATTATATCAATGGAGTTTCGGGCGAGCCAGATATTGTTTCCGACAGCGGCACATTGAGCACCAATAATAATCTTTGCAACGGCAGTAGCAATGATGGCCACCCTTGTTTTTATAAATCGAAAGTGCTTCGCTACACTTATGATTTTGCGAGCGGAACATTGGGTTCTATGCAAGTAATGCTCGATGGTCTTGATGGCAGCAATGATCATAATTCAGGCAGGTTGAAGATAAGTCCCACAGGTGCGGAAAGCGATGGCAATTATTATTTATACTATACAATTGGTGATATGGGAGCAGGCCAATTTAATAATGCATCAAGAATTAATAATGCGCAGGACAAAGATATTTACGAAGGAAAGGTGCTCCGATTAAACACAGAACCCGATGGAGATGTGCCTAATGTTTTCGATCCTTATAATGAATGGATACCCAATAATAATCCCTTTGCAAATTCTTCAACAGCGTATACAAACGCTGTCTTTTCTTATGGTCATCGCAATAGTCAGGGATTGGTTTGGGCGAACGTGAACAGCAATTGGTTATTATATAATTCTGAACACGGCGATAAATCAGATGATGAAGTAAATATTATTGAAGCAGGAAAAAATTATGGCTGGCCGAAGGTTGCAGGCATGTGCGATGATAATTATAATGACACAGATGCAAATTCAAACAACGATTACCTCGCAAATAAACTGGTGCACAATGAACACGATTTTTGCGCAGCTTATAATGTAAGGGAGCCGCTGTTTTCTTTTTTTAATGTTGAGGGGATTGATGTGCCCTCGAGCGGCGCAAATAATTTTACATGGCCAACCATTGCGCCATCAAGCATTGATTATTATGATAAAACAGCAATTCCCGGTTGGAACAATTCTTTGTTGGTTACTTCATTGAAACTTGGCATGTATCGACTAAAGCTGAAGCCTGATGGCATGTCTGTCGATAGCACAAGCACTCCGCAAATTATTGATACGATTGCTTATTTGCATGGCTACCGCATTCGCGATATTGCGATTGCGCCAACAGGCGACACATTATTCCTTGCTATCGATAGCACGGGATCAACATCAGGGCCAACAGGGGGTTTTAGCGGTGTTACAACAAATGTTACCAATGCTGGTTTTATTCTGCGGATGGTTTACATACATACATTGCCGTTAGATGATTCTCAACCATTCGTTCCGAAGCAAGTAAAGCAGACAACCATTCTTGTTTATCCAAATCCAGTTTCTAAATATTTGCATGTGTTAACGATGCAGGGTACCCACAAGCCTTTGCTAGCAAGCCTTTACGATATGTCGGGAAATACAGTGCTTCAAGAAAGCACTAATCAGGATAGTTTTGTAATAGATGTGAGCAACCTGATAACAGGAGTGTATGTTCTTAAATTATCTAATGGCTATGGAGTAAATATTAGTACGGAGAAGATTATAGTTAGATAATAAAATCATCGTTTTCATGAATCTTAGAAGTGAAAATGTATTTTCCTTTATTGATTATTAATTTCTTTAAACTCACTCCATTTCAAACTTAGGGGCAATGAACTTCTGCTAAATTCTATATGAATTATTCTTCTTTTACTATTGTTGGTTGTTTTATTTGATGCATGAAATAATAGCGGTTTCATTATCATAATCCCACCTTTTTGAATGCAACAAATTTTTTCGCTTCCTTTGATTAAATCAGTTTGAGTAATTCTATAAATCCCTTTCAAATGAGATTGTGGCAGAACTTTTAATGCTCCGTTTTCTTCTGTAGTATTATCTAGATGAATGCGTATTGTGAAGTTGTCCTTCAAGATTTTCAAGGGTGGTTGAACAGCAAATTGATTTTGTTTAATTGTCCATGGTCCAAAATCATCATCAACTATTTTTTTATCAACTGAAATAGTTAGGTCTTGGTGATAAGCAACGAACCAATTTGATTTTTCAGGCTTGTCGAAGTAAATCGATTTTACTACAAAATAATCATCCCCAAATATTGTTGAGACAATTGATTTGAGCTTATCATTTACAACTATATTAAATGCAGATGGAACTTCTTTAAAAAATTGCCTAATAGCAAACAAATCGTTTGTTTTTCTGAAAGTGGGTTTTGATATTTCAGTTTTTGAAATGAGTGCAATCAGACTATTGATCTGCTCTTCTGAAAAGACTTCATCAACAACCGAATAACCTTCAGCATCAATTTCTTTTCTGGCTAGTTGTAATGAAATCATATTAGCTATTTACAACAACGCAATATCTCATCAATCTAGATGTTGCGGATGCAGAATAAAGATGCAAAAATACAAGAGTAGAATTCACTGGCAAGTTAATAGAAGCTAATTGACCGTCGCTTTAAATTTCCCATTGGTAATATTCACTGTGTTCCCACCTGAGTCATAAGCTTGACCAGAAAATGTGCCAGAAACAACTTTTGTTGTGGCGTTGTAGCTAGTAATGTCAATACTCACAATCTCATTAGAAGTGGCATTAGCTGCGTATATAATATCTCCGCTTGGTGATTTTTGGAGAGAAAAATTTGTTCCTGCATCAGATGTGACATAAGTTCCAGTATCGAGTGTGCTGGCTGGAAATTCAATTG
>CAIYPC010000084.1 GCA_903927975.1 uncultured Bacteroidota bacterium
ATTCATAAAAGGTTTTTTGCAAAAAGGAGCGCATTATTTTATCAGCCTGTTACGCAATGCTCAATAGAATTACCAAAAGTACAAGAGTGCGACGCAAGAAAGTTTAATAGTAGCAATCCTGATTGGTTCAAAATAGCATTATCCTAAAAAGACAATTAGCTCACTATTAGGAATTCCAACTCGAAACCAGAAACTCAAAACTGGAAACTATTTCCCCATCGCCCCATCCACACTATATTTTCCCGGCCCGATAAGAAGGCTTGTAAAAAATGCTGCGAGAAAAACAATCGCAATTTCAAATTGAGCAACAGGCTGTCCTTTGTGAAAAAGAAAAACGGCAACTGCTGTGTCAATCACCAGAACAAAAGCCGCAATTCTGCTGAGCAATCCAAGAGTCAGGAGCAGAGAGCAAACCACCTCTGCAAAAAGCACGAGCAGCAGCGACCATCTGTGCCCAATATGGAACGGATCAAAAAATGTATGCTGCAGCTCACTGAATTTTGTGAGTTTGGAAATGCCATGATTAAGAAAAATCATCACGCCAAATGTTGCGCGTAACACCAAAGCTGCAATATTGAATGCGCCATCACTATATCCAGTAGATAATATTCTTTTCATCCTAAATTTTTGTTTTGGCAAATGTAAATGTTTTGATTTTTTCTTTGGTTCTCTAAAGGAAATGTTAATCCTACCAGTTATCCACACCTGTTTGGAACGATGTTTGGCTAAGGACCAAATAATTAGAAACTTTAACGCGTTAAAACCACACATAAGGACATTGGAATGAAAAGAGCAATCTTACCGGCACTATTTTTTATTGTCACATCTTCTTCGTTTGCGCAGCAAACAAAGTTTATTAATGACCCTCAGGCAACTTTTAAACAGGCGCAGGAATTTTATCGAGAGGAGCATTACAGTCTCGCATATCCGCTTTTTAAAGAGCTTGAAATGGACATGCACGAAGCTGATAAAAGCAACCACGCCCTCAATTATCAGCAAGTAAAATATTATGCAATTGTTTGTGCGCTGAAACAAAACGAAATGGTTGCAGCGAACAGAGCGAATGATTTTATTGAACTTGAAAGCAATGAGCCAAGAGTTCAAATGATGAGCTTTCATTTGGCAGAATATTATTTCCGCAAAAGAGATTACACTTCAGCTATTCGGTTATACGAACACGTTAATATTGAAAATCTGGACAACAAAGAAATAGCCGACATGAAATTTCATGAAGGATATTGCTATTTCACACAACAACGGTTTGATTTGGCAAAACCATTGTTCAATGCTATCAGGCAATTGCCAAAAGATCCCAATTATCAGGATGCAAATTATTATTACGGTTTCATTTCTTTCAACGATAAAAATTACAGTGAAGCATTAACGGCTTTTAAAGTAGTGGAAGAAAAGCCGAACTATGAAAAAGTAGTTCCGTATTATATCGCTAATATTTATTTGGTTCAGGGGCAAAAAGAAAAAGCGCTTCAATATGCGGAAGCGAAATTAAAAAAGAACAATCAATATTACGATTTGCAAATGCGTCAATTGGTTGGCAATGGTTATTA
>CAIYPC010000085.1 GCA_903927975.1 uncultured Bacteroidota bacterium
AAAGATGAAAATATATTCATCCCTGATTTGGATATTAAGGAAATTGCTCTAATAAATTTGAAGCGTACGGGAAAGACCTACAAAGAAGAACTGATAAAGCTTGATGCCGAATGTTTGAATTTTTATCCATTTGCCGAACAGATTGCAAATGTATTACTTGATATCAAGCCTGAAAAAGCATTTTCCGTCGGTATTGAAGGAGAATGGGGAAGCGGAAAGAGCTCATTGATAGAAATGGTTAAACTAAACCTCCCAGATAAGCATAAGGATTACAAAATCACTCAGGTTGAATTTACGCCTTGGCTTTTTCCTGATGAAAAATCAATGACCATTAATTTTTTTAAAACTTGGCAAGAAGAGTTGTCTTCTGAATTTGGGCTGTCAAGCGCGTTCACAAAATACGGATCGTTAATAGCAAAGGCGGAAAAGGAGGTCGCCAAAACAGAATTCATAAAAGATTTTTTCGATAGCGAAACTTCTTTCAAAAAGTTAAAAAATGAAATAGCAGATAGTTTTAAAAGGCGAAAGGAAATATTTTATTTTTTTATAGATGACCTTGACCGAATCGGCAAGGATGAAATAGTCGAAGTAATCAAACTTTGTCGCCTTCTTGCAGATTTCCCTAATACTATTTATGTCCTAGGGTATGACCGCCAGTACGTAGATAGTGCAATAAGTATTTTGACCAACGATACTGGTAAACAGGCGCAGTTCTTCGATAAGATCGTGCAACTGGAGTTTAAAGTCCCATCAATTACGGAGTTACAGATTAGTAAGTACCTTGCTAGGCTTACCATTGAGCAATTAAAAAAAGCCGGTGTAGGCCCTTTATGGAATGAAGAAACTGTTGAACAGCTTTGTAGCAAATCTTATGTGCCGTTATATCTAAAGAATATACGTTCAGTAAAACGGTTCGTAAACACCTTCATTCTTCGTTACAAACTATGCTCTTTCCAAGTTGATTTTGTAACGTTCTTTTTATTTGAATTGCTTTTTTTCAAATACAAGTCAGTTTATAACAAACTTTTTGATGTAAGAGGCGATTGGGTAGAGCTATGCAAGAAAAGTAGTAAATTACTTGATGGTCAATTTGTCTCAATTGCGCCGTATTTTGATGGGAAATTACCTCAGGAAGAAAAAACCTTTCAGATTTTAAACGATATATTTTGTAATGATATTCCATTTAGAAACATACGCACCAATGTAGATACATATTTCGCTTTAGCCGAACACACCCGTTCTATTGTGATTGAAGATTTTAATCATTGGCTCAAATTGACTTCCCCGGAAAAGCAGGACATCCTTTTTTCATGGCTTGACCAATATTTACCTTCATTTGAAAAAAGAATGATTGATTTTTTAACATCGGAAGAGGTGAAATCATTCGATGAATTAGAAACGGAATTAACACAACTTGTGGACTTAATGTTCAATGCGTATCCTAATTATCGTCATTTAAAGGATAAGTATGATGATTCTCTTTTAAGTATTTTTCTTGCTTATTTGACTAAATATCCTATTAGAATAGACTATTTTTTCGAAAGGTTTTTACCTCGATTTACTAATGTGATATCGAATGAGCGTATAATGAATAGCCTTCGCTTTAACATTCAGATTGTTTCAGATACAAATACAAAATATATCAAGTCGTTGACTCCGGAATTAGACAAAGCACCGTTTAATATTGCACATCCAGCAAGCCAATATGATGAAAGCACTGGTTTTAAATTCGATCGTATTTCTAAATTAAAGGATGTAATGTGGATTACGAGGGCCGAC
>CAIYPC010000086.1 GCA_903927975.1 uncultured Bacteroidota bacterium
ATCCTTCATGATTGCTCATCATTCTTGTTTTTGAATATATCTTTTCAAATTCTTCTCTCAATTTTTTGAAACCGTCACTATAATCAGCAATTTTTTGAACAGATTTTGATTTATCGTTTGCAGGAGCTTTATCATATTCTTCCAACAACAGCAAAAGTTTTGCAGAATAAACCTGCAGTTCATTTATCTGATTAAATATTGCCAAGGCATAATTATTTCTTCTTGCTATTTGAACGGCATTATTTATTTTATTTTTTATTACCTCGTATTCTTTCACTGTTTTTGCTGCTTGCTCCAGTTTCATTTTATACCTCGTGTTCCATTCGCCCGGTTTTTTTGCATCCGGCATTTCAATCAGTTTAGGATCTTTATGATAATTATTTCTGTCTCCATCTTTTAAAAAAGCTGTTCCCCAGAATGTCAATGCATCTTCCAGCAAATTCTGAAAATCATTGCTGTCAGCCGCCATAGCTGGCGCATAAAAACGATGACGAAAAGCCTCGTGCGCTTTTTCCACAGAAATGTTTTCATAGTTCCAACTGAACAATGCAAAATCATACATACCGCGCCACACGGTTTCAAGATGAACGGAACAATCGTCCCATACAGTGCATAATATTCCATCGAGTTTTTTCTCAGAAGTAAGTTGACAAAAATCTTTTATGGCTTGAAAATTCGATCTGTTCCGTGGCATCATCGGCCACATTGTTTGTGCGGCTGTAGCAGCCATTGCATGCAAACCATTTTTCTTATACCAATCCATTGCATTCAGATTACCGGGCAATGTAGCATCATCATAATTCCAGCGCATATAAACACAGTTTTTGGGGAAGGACGAAATCTCCTGATCCAAAAAAATTTGATTTTTTTTCCAAAGCTCTTTTGTCTGCGCCGCTTTTATTGATGAGTCATAAGTTGTTTCATAAAGACCGGCCAATTTAAAAACCATATCATCCCAGAATATAGGTATGCGATGATGAGCTTCCGCAAAATCGCTTACTTTTTTTAACCAGTACATCTGAAGTTCGATTGGTTTCATCCCAGATTTTTTAGATAGCTCTGACTTTCCCAATGCGCCAACTTCATCACCACCAACATGCAGATACTTACCATTGGGTGTTGCCGCAATGGCATCTTCATATAATGAAAACTGGAGATCATAGGTTGCAGGATTTAAAGGATCAAATACCCAGTCAGAGGTAGAATCATCACGCAATTTTTTATACTCATCATGTTTTAAAATAAAAGAAGCATGACCAAGCCCTTGTACCAACGGACTGATTTCTATGAAACGATCAGCAGCATATTTACTCAATGCGGCAAATTCTTCTATAGAGATAGCATTTGGCGAACCAACTAAAGGTGCTTTGCGATAACGAAGCTTATCTTCAAACTCAATAATGATAGCATTTATTTTTATGCTTGCGAGCCTGTCGATCATATCATAATAATATCGTTCTGCATCGAGATGGTGTTTCAAATCAAGATGAATGGCGCGATAAGGAATTTCTGGATAATCAGTAATCCTGCATGATGGCATTTCTATTTTCTGATCACGAGAATCTTCAAGCAATTGCTTTAATGTTTGAATACCATAAAACAAACCCGCTTGCTGTTGTGCTTTAATAGTAACCTCTTTTCCATTCACCTCTAGTATATATCCTTCTGGTGAAGGCAATTTTAAATTGTCTTGTATAATTAATGAAACAGTTCCACTCTTAGGAGAATTTGTCATTGGAAGCCCTTCCAATAAACCACTTATCACTGGTTTCTCTTTGGTATTTATCAATGCGATTGAACGCAAATCCGAATAATGCAAACCTTTTGTTTTCAACAATTCTATTTTCTGCGGCTGCGGTAAAATGCGAAACTGTCGATTGAAATCATTGATATCGCCGGCATAACTTTTTATAATCATGAAAGAAGCAAAGACACAAATGGCAATAAGTGATTTCATTATTTTCATGTGTTATTTACAATAGATTGGTGATTGACATTTCTCATCAAAAAGAAGTCATTTTAATTTCATGCGCAAAAAATAATTGGATTATACTTTTAAAATAACATGGAAAGTGAGGATAGCGACCAATAGAGCAAAAATTCGAGGAAATATTACATCAGAGCTTAATTTCTATCTTTCTGAATTTTCTGCTTTTTCTGATGTCAATAATAATATCTTCAGCAGGTTTAGTGGATGCAAATGTTCCGAAAGATTTATAGAAATTATTCTCTGTGATTTTCTTTTCGCTCTTTAAAGACTTTGAAAGGCTTTCGATAAGTTTAATCTTGCTTGTTAAGCTAAGACCTTCAATAAGCTCTGTGTAAGTATCAACAATATGTTTATCAGCAAATGTCATTATTTCTTTTAGCAAAATTTATAAAAAATTTTTCCGATTGTCAATTCACTTCTAAATCTTCAACGAACACTCCTCCTTTAGTTTTTAGGCTTCAACAAAATATATTTATAAGAAGTATTGTAAGCGGCATCAATAAACGCAAGCATGTCTTTCCATTTGTCTTTTGAAATGTTTGCCTGTTTATACACTTTAGTTATTTTAAGAACAATGTTGCCTCCTTCTTCTTTCGCTTCGCAACTAAATTTCCCCGTTTCATTTTCAACGTTGCTGTTTAGTTCAGTGATGCCTGATGCTGTATATCCATCTGGTATTTTTAAATTAATGACCCAACTGATCGTTCTTGCATAACCAACATTGATATCATATTTTCTTTCACGTTCATCTTTTTTAATCTGCAATTGCGGTCCAAGCAAACTAGTAAGGTTTACCAGATATTTTTTTCCAGCTCTTCTTATCTGTCCGGGCAATTCAAATTGCTCTGTATATACAAGATCTTTTTTCTTGTCGGTGCGCCCATCACTTACTATTTTAAAATCAGTGAACTTAACCTTATGTTGAAACTCACTTTCCAAACCATCTTTTACATAATCGGGCTTCAATTTTTTATATTCATCTTTAATCGCCTTTACCGATTTGTCGTATTCCTCTTCCTCTCTTGGTTTCATCTTCTCCGTCGGCGATGCGCCCCCGTAATTTTTATAATCATCTAGCATGTAAGGTGTGTATTGCATCGCTCTTCTAATATTGTTTGTTTTCACCAATCCCGTAAAACGACTATCCCTTGCAATTACAATGCTATTAAAATCAGATGAGAGAGATGAATTGATTGTATAGCTAACCGTATTGTCTGCTGCTGTTGCATCTGGCAATGTCACTAGCTTTATATCCTGAGTTCTTCTTCTATCAGACTCACCGATAATATACGCGTCGTTACCAAGCAAAGATTGCACAAGGTCGCTGGGCAAAGAATGATCTGTACAGTTGAAATATAACTTGTCATCTACTTTGATGGCATATCGTATTTCATCATCAAACAAAACATCTTTCAGTTTTCCGATTGTATTGGAAATGCTAATCACCACTTCATTTTTTATATTCTGGCGCGTTAGCAACATTGAAAACACAAATGCAAAAGACCGATCCGATAAGTAATTGTTCATGAACACTACTTTATTCCTGATCATGTAATATGCCGTGGTAATAAATTGTTTATCTGACCAATCTTTTGCGCCCATCTTTTTCAGCTCGCCCTGACAGCCATTGTATAATCCGTAGGTAGAGCCGGGGATCATCCAGTTATTGCCAGCCGAACTAAAATTTTCATACGCTCTTAATGACAGTTCTTCTTTATTAAACCCACTTTTCAATTCGCCTTTTCCACCAATCAATAATCCTTTCACGTTTTCGCTATTGGCATAAATGACCTGAAATTTCACCATGGGATAAACCAAAAGCTGATTAATGAAATTCACATCTTTTTCTACGCCCCTGTCCCTATCTGTAAAAACATATTTGTAGAAATTTTTATCGTCTGAATTTTCTTTTTTGAATTCCGGCGCACCATTGAACGACATTGATTTAAAAAATGATTTATCATCAGTTTCTATATCAATTTCATTATACATCACTGGATAAATTTTACTGCATATTTCATATTGCGGATCAAACTCTACAAAACCGGATCCCCTAACATCCAATTTACTTTTTGTGTAAGATGCATATTCAAGTATATCGCCTGGTTCAAGATTTGGTATGGCAACTTTATAATAGCGCGACTGAGCACCTGATGTCTGATCGAAAAAACTTTTAAAAAATTCAGGAATATCATTTGCTGATTCCAACTCTACAGCTTCCTTTAAATTCACAGATATTGTTTCTCCATCCGGCTTTATGACACGCGCCACAAAACCATCATCTTTATCACTGTAACGGAAATAGATTTCTGAAAATCCCTGCACAGAATTTTTATCGTGCAATTGAATTTTAAACCTCACCTTCTCGAAGAAAAGAACATTTTTTTGGCGGGCTGTAAAAAAACCGCCGCTGTTTTTTTTATCAAATAGAATACTCCGTTTATATCCTAACACCACGGCTGATTGATCATTCCATTTAGCGGGCGTTTCCGTAACAGAAAATGCTGTTGCAGGTTCGCTCCAAATAAATTTTGCATTGGTTTCTATATTCTCCAGAAAATCTTCATCAATAAACTCCTGCGCTTTTGCCGTAGATAAACTGCTCAATATTAAAATGCCGGCACACAGCAACGCATGCTGAAAGTATTTTTTCATGCCTAATTATTTTTTGGTAACGCTGATTAGATATTTGCTGAATTCTTTAATTGAACTGAGGAATTTTTTCCAGTTCTCAAAATCGCTTTTCTTGATAACACTATTTTTAATAACGATTTTTTTTCTTAGCACAATTTTATTTCCGGTAACGGTGTATTCGCCTTTGAACTCGTATCCATCATAACTAAGTTCTATCTTGTCCGGTACGTCCACAAATTTTGAATTGGCAGGAATGGTTAACGAAATTTCATCTTCATAAGTTAACACGTCATCAAAATCATAACCGCCCACTCTTTTTTCATCTGGCATAAACCGCTCAAGTGTTTTCGGAAAGAAATCGATGCTGATATATTTATCGCCAGAAATATTGTTCACATAATTGCTCAGATCAACATCGCCTTCAATGGTCACCGGTATCTCGCGGTTTTTTAAATCGCTTGTTTTAACATTGGTAGCTTGCATATTGTCGTTCCCAAATTCAAGAAAATCATTTAGAAAATCTTTTTGACCGCTGATAGATAAATCCTGATAAGACTGATGAAAATCTTTTCTTTCGTTGCCAGTCAACACTACTTTTATTTTTCCTGACAACACATCGTTGGCTAAAACAAAATCAGCTTTTGAAAATATTTTATGATCATTACCGGTAGTAAGAGGCACTGTTTTTAAATCATATTTTGCGCCTTTTGCAATCATCGCTTCCTTACCCTGAATGCGGTAAGCGTTCTCGCCAAACGGCGCATACTTCTCTGTTCCATCCAAAAAATATTCTTTGCCCTGAAAATACAATGTAGTGATCGCATGGTTGTTCACACACAATGCTGGCATGGATTGTTGATAAGGAATCGATCGTGTTCCGATCCATGTAAAGTGGGCATCATATCCTGCCATTTTCAAAAATTCGGTGAGCAGGTTCGCCATGCCTTTGCAATCGCCAAATTTTTTTGCAAGCACATCCTGTGCGCTGGCAGGAATATATCCTGAATAGCCATCTTCATACGCGATATACCTAATATTATCTTGCACCCAATAATAAATCGCTTTTATTTTATCAAGATCATTTGTCTTGCCCTGAGTAATTTTTGTAAGTGTTGATTGCAGGTTTTCTTTTTTATTTCCTGCCATCTCATATAAACGATCATTCCATGCGTAGATATCATCTGTGTTATCAAACCCTTTCAACGTTTCCCCCTTGCTGTCGAAGGATTTTATTTGTATGATGATGTGCGGATCCGTGTATGCATGACCAATGCTTCTATATTCCTGCTTGCTTGCGGGAATATCCCTCATCGTAAATACATAATTGATATAACCGCCTTTTTTATTTTCCTGCCTATCAATTTTATATCCTTCGAAATTGATGGGTTTAAAATCTACCGATAACCATTCAGGCACTTTAAATTCAAACACCTGCTCCTTAACCGGATAAGATTCCATAAAAAATAAACGTGTGAGATAGCGCCCGTCCGTATAGTCTTTCTTCACCATCACCTTTGCCATACTTCCTTTTTCGGTGAAGCGGATAGGAAAATACTTCACCCTGCTATCGTCAAAAAAAACACCATCACTGGTAACCGATCTGTCAATTGCTGGCACTTTGGAAATTGCATACTTGGAACCTACTTTAATAGCTTTCTTAAAAGTCTTCAGCTCAATAAATTTATTATAAAATTCAGGGTATGTAACTGCGGCAAATTTTTTGAGGGATAAAAATTCCAGTTCAGCTTCTTCTTCGATAACAACTACTTTATCGTTCAGGGAATTTTTGCCTTTATCAAAAGTGAAATAGTGACGAGAGGACATGCACATCACATCATCATCTTTATATTTTCTTGATAGCACATCCGCATTCGACTCATCATCTTCGTTTACACGTGTCCGTTGTGCGCTGATGCTAATGGAAGATATTACAATAAGGACAAACAGTAAGCAACGCTTAAAATGCAAAACTGAAAACAACCGATAAAAGTGATCTGAAAATAAGCAAGAAAAAGGATTAAGGTGTTTTAGCATATTTTAGGAGGTTTACAAAATGCAGTGAAAATTAGTAAAAATATTTGTAATAGCTAATTGATTTTTATGTTCGCAT
>CAIYPC010000087.1 GCA_903927975.1 uncultured Bacteroidota bacterium
AGTAAGCATTGCTTCCTGAAATGAATGCCCATCCATACGTTTGGTTCGCAAACCGCTCAGCAAAGCTTTATTCGTAAGCTCATTAAAGAAAAACTCTTGTTCGTAGCACGTTTTGATTGCCTGATAAATTGTTTCTGAATCGGAATTTTTTGTGAGATAAGAATTTGCCCCAATCTCCATCAGTTTTGAAATCATTGATTGATCATTATGCATAGACAGAATAATCACCTTCACATGCGGATAAAGCTTTCTTATTTCCGGCAAAGTCTGGATGCCGTCCATTATCGGCATTTGTATATCAAGCAGTATCACATCTGGCTCAATATGCTTAAGCAAATTGAGCAGTTGCATACCGTTGTCTGCTTCTGCAATCAAATCAACATCTTTTTTTATTGATAAAGCTGTTCTCACACCCGCACGGAATAAGGTGTGGTCATCAGCAATTGCGACTTTAATAGCGCTGCCTGTTTCAGGTCTTTTCATACGGTTTGTGTTTTACTAAGTTTACTTACTATAATAACTACAAATAGACAGAAAAATTGCATGACTTACCATAGTGTATTTACGAATATATACTTTATCGGAATTTACTCGTGAATGGGCTAAATAGATTTTTTACGATATGCAACGCGTGTTTTCGCGCTTAATAAAGTGTGGGGTTTACTAGTAAAAGGGTAAATACCGAATAATCAAAATAGGGCAGTAATGCTATTGCCTACATAATATTTCGAAGTTACTTTTGTTTTGAAGTTGATTGACGAGGAAAATAGCCTCAACCATCCAATGTCCTTAGATAACCGTCCAGAAAGAGTTTCCAATATCCACTGAAAGCAGGTAAAATCCAATGTCGATCAACTTCTTTTTTAATAATCCCCTCCCTTCGCCCTATACCGTACAGTTTGTTGACAGTTGTTTACAGTTTGTCCTCAACCTTATGAATACAAAATTATCCGAAGTACACTGATCCTGTTTTTAGCCGTTCCAGATGGGACTAAAATTTGTTACCCTTTGATACAATATTGTGCTGATTAAAAAGCATTTAAAAAAGCGCAGCCCGTAAGTTGCGCATTTTTATTTTAGAGAAGGAGCAAATGAATTAGATCCAAAATTGCTTGTCAGGTGGGTGATTACAACTTTATATAAGTTCAAGAGATTGCTAAAGAACCTAATCGATCAGTTTATTCCTCATCCCATACATAATGAGACCGGCAATAGTTTTGGCACCTACTTTTGATTTCATGTTTTGCCGAATTGTTTCAATGGTGCGTGGGCTCAAAAAAACTTCTTTTGATATCTCCTCTGTTGTTTTGTCTTCTGCCAATAATTTTAAAATGCGTATTTCCTTCTCAGAAAACTTAACTGGGTTGGGATAGAACTGGCGAACTTGCCTTTTGGTCTGAAGTTTTGATAACACTGCTTTATTTACAAGATCGTTGAAGTAAAAATCATCATTCATGCATGTGAGGATGGCTTGGTAAATTTCTTCGGAATCTGTGGTTTTGGTTAGATATGCATTAGCGCCCATCTCCATCATTTTGGAAATCATTTCCTGATCATCGTACATGGTGAGCACGATTATTTTGAGTTCTTCGTATTCTTTACGAAGCATGCCAATAGCATTAATACCATCGACCTCTGGCATTCTTATATCCATTAAAAGGACATCTGGCTGTTTGAGCTTCATTTTATGCATAAGATCTCTCCCGTCTTCGGCTTCCCAAAGAATTTTCAAATATTCTTTGTTCTTCAAAGCCATCTTAATGCCATCACGAAAGATCTTATGATCATCGGCAATGCAAACTTTAATTATTAATTCAGCACTCATACAGGGCAGGTTGTAAATTAATTTTTAATGATAGAGCTATATTCTTCAGAATTCATATATAATAAGGCAAAGCTATTTCTTGTAAAAACACATGTACATTAACGTTAGAAAAAAGTACAAATACAATCCAAAACCGAAAATACCACAATATTCCTTTAGAAAATTTACTAGTTCAAGAGTAATTGCCGATGGAAACAAAAGGGGCAGTTTTGCTCTTGTGGGCTAATTGAGGAACTTTTATTTTTGTGTTGAAGTTGATTGATACGGATAAAGCTCTGAAAACCATCCAATGTCCCATTTACCGTCCAGTAAATAATTTCAATATCCGTGAAAACCAAATGAAAAATCCAATATCAATCAACTTCTTTTTTTCTCCAGCCTAAAAAACACAACGCAAAAAAAGCCGCATTCATTGCGAAAGTCAATTAAAAAATAGCTAAAAGGGACTACTATCTAAGAAAAATCCCCAATTTATTAAAAGTGCTTACCCCATCTTTATCCACAAAGCAGTCATGAATGTGCAAAATCTGCTCCACGTATTTTCCCTAAGAGGTTTTTACTTTGTTTTATAATAGTAAAAATACTAAATATTCCTAGAACTTTTACTATTTATTGTTGGATAAATTCCCTCTAAAAATACACAAAAAGTACTAACACTTAACGGTTTTGGCAAATTAATTGATTTTTATCATAGCAAAACTCGATTGGTCAGTTTTTTTTTGGGGGGTTAATTGCATCGTAAACAATCAGTGTCAAACCACCAAAAAAATTTACTGTCATGACAAACAAAAAACTCGTTAGCAATGCAACTGTAGTTGCATACTGGCCTTGGTGGCCATTTTAGTATTCGCAATTCATGTAAAGCATGAGTGCGTTTTCTAAATGAATTAAATCTTTGCACAAAAAAATTTATTACTTAAAGAAAGAAATGATGCCTATAAATTTGTGAATGCTTATATTTGATTTAACATTTAACATACATTGGTATTATTATTTCTAATAGGTTTTTTGGCGCAAGTATCACCCTTAGTTTTATTTTTTGTATTCTTTAAAAGAATAAACAAAATAGTAGAACTAAGGGTGATTTTTTTATATGTGCTCGCCTCATTAATCTTTGATTTTTTGCTAGGTGCTTTCAAAAGCCATTCCTCTCTGATAATTAGCATTTCTGCAATGGTTGAGTTTGCTTTCTTTTCTGCTTTTTTCTATCTGGTTATACTCAGTAAAAAATTTAAACCCTCAATAATAATAATTTCTGGCCTCGCCTTATGTGCTGAAATTATTCTTCTTTATTTTGATAAAGAAAATTTTGATTTTTGGGTCGCTTTGATTACTGCAATTATTATAGTCACCTATTCTATCTCCTATTTTTATGAACAGCTAAATTCACCAGAAACGCTGATAATATATCAATCTTACACATTCTGGATTGTTGTGGGATGCATTATTTACCTTTCAGGCACTTTATTCCTTTTTCTTTATACATCAGATTTAAAAAATAAAGAAAGCAGTCCATGGTGGGTCATCAATATTTCTTTTGAAATAGTGAAGAATGTATTTTTCTCGATTGCTTTTATCATAGCAAGAAAAATTAAACAAAAACAAGAAGAGCGTACTTTTGTCGATTCCTTTTAACGGCGATAAAAATTACGTAAAAAGAAAAGACTCAAGATTTTGATAATACGAATATGCCCAAAAAGGCGTTTTAATAAACTCTACCCCAAACCCTTGAAAAAATCTTCATGATATTTTTGCAAATAAACTCTGGTAGCAATGTGCCCATGGTGCTTTTTTTTGGCACCATAGCAATGCTTGCGCTCACCATCGGCCTAATTGTGTTTATCATTTTCCATCAAAGAAAAGTAATCCGTTTTCAAATGCAATTGCAGAAACTGGAATATGATCAGCAGAAGATGCTTTTGAATGCCTCCATAAAGCTCCAGGAAGAAGAACGCCAGCGAATAGCGGCTGACTTGCATGATGACGCCGGTCCATTGCTTGCAACAGCTCGTTTATACTTAAACGAAAACCTGGTGAACCTCGACAGACAAACACAACTGCAAAGCATCTACAATGCAAAGCAAATCATTGATGATACTATTCAGTTGATCAGAAATATTTCTCATAGCTTGATGCCTCCAACACTGAAGAATTTTGGGCTTGAGTCTGCGGTGAATGATCTTTTTCAAAAAATCAGCAGTTCCGGCAGCATGAATGCCAGTTCCCGTTTTCATGATTATAGAGAAAGGATGCAGCCTGAGAATGAATTGATTATTTTTCGTGTGATCCAAGAATTGATAAATAATATCCTCAAGCATAGTAATGCAAGTTTCATACATCTTACTCAGAACACAAACAACAACAAATTTTTTATACGCTTACATCACGATGGTAGAGGGCTTACACAGGCCGATTTTGAAAAACTCAATAAAAGTTCTGTTGGGTTAGGCCTCAAAAACATCCAGAGTCGCTTAAGAGTACTGCATGGGAAAATATTTTTTGAGAAAGATATATCACAGACTTATTTTAAAGTAACTATTGAATTGATAAAAGAGAGTTCTGTTTCACAATAGTGATGAGCATTCTGCGTATCTTTAAATAAGATTGCTAAATGAGATACCTATGAGCGTTATTAAAGTTGCAATAGCTGATGATCATAAAATATTTCGAAAGGGTGTTATTTTATCTTTGCGCCCATATAGCAATATAAAATTTGTTCAGGAAGCAGAAAATGGACAGGAACTAATTGATGGCTTAAATTCTTCGGAACCAGATGTTATACTTATGGACTTGAGAATGCCATTGAAAGATGGGATTGAAACAACGAAACTTGTTGCCAAGCAATATCCAAATATTCATATTTTAGCTTTGACAATGTATGAGGATGAACGTTTCGTGAGTCACATGATGGAAATTGGCGCTAATGGTTATTTATTAAAAAGTGCAGACCCGTCAGAAATAAAAAAAGCAATTATTGAGGTAGCAACGAAAGGTTACTATCTAAATAATTTTGTGAATAGGATCTTGCTAAAAAAATCGCATTCCAGAACTAAGGTTATACCCAATTTAAATATTGAAGTAACACTAACTGATCGTGAGAGGGACGTGATGAAATATATTTGTATGGAATTTACAGCGCATGAGATTGCTCAGAAATTGGAAGTTAGCCCAAGAACTGTGGAAGCAATAAAAGACAGACTGATGGAACGCTTTGGTGCGAAGAACACAGCAGGTCTTGTTTTTTTTGCTGTAAAAAATAATCTGATAGATTGATTTCTGGAAATTAATTATTATTTATCCTTTTAAAAAAAACTGTGCCAACCAACTCCCTGTGAAACCCGGTTGTTCGATCATACTTATATACCATGCCCAAAACCGGTAACATATTTCTTGATTTTCTTTCTTTTCTATCCGTCTTTCTCCCGCTGATTCCATCAGTACTAATTCTCATAAAAAAAAAATATCGAACTGAGGCACTCAATTTTTTGATGATCATCTGTTTATTAAATTTTCTCAAAAATTTTTTGCTATTCACGCTGGCATTAACCATCACCACAGAAAATATCATTTCAAATATCTTTTCGTTGATAGAATTTATATTTCTTATGCTCATTTTTAAAAAATTTTTATCCGGAAAAAAAATAAAACATATAATGAATATCCTTTTCAGCATATTTTTATCCGTAATAATAACAACTTATTTTGCGAAGGGCGTGCAGGGAAAAATATTTTTTGCGCAAACACTTTTCAGTGGAATAATGATTTTAGCAAGTATTGTTTGCATTGGCAAAATAACAAGTGCAGATAATCTTGATATTTTCAATAAGCCTTTATTCTGGATTGCAATAGGTTCTTTATTTTATTTTACAACAGTCATTTTGTTGCAATCGTTAGCACCTTATTATGAAAAAAGCCTGAATGAAAATGTTCTTGAGAAAGGACTATTGCTTAACATAGGTAATATAATGAGATATTTTTTTTATCTGCTTGCTGCTTTTTTTTATGAACCCCCAAGGAATGAAGAAGAGGTTTTACATTAATCTATTTTCATTTCAGGAATCTCTCCTTCAATCAGAAGCCTGCCTTTCGTTTTGCTTTTGATTTCTTCTACAGAAACACCTGGAGCTCTTTCCAGCAATTTAAATCCGCCTTCCACAACGATTAAAACTGCTAAATCAGTAACAATTTTTTTCACACATTTAACACCCGTTAAAGGCAATGTACATGCCGGCAATAATTTTGATTCTCCTTTCGGGTTTGTATGCTGCATTGCAACAATAATATTTTTTGCACTGGCCACAAGATCCATTGCTCCCCCCATGCCTTTCACCATCTTGCCAGGTATTTTCCAGTTTGCAATATCGCCCGTGTCAGAAACTTCCATTGCGCCTAAAACAGTAAGCGCAACCTTGCCTGCACGTATCATCCCAAAACTTTCAGCACTATCAAAAAAAGATCCTCCAGGCAAAATAGTCACAGTTTCTTTTCCTGCATTGATCAAGTCAGCATCAATTTTATCTTCGGCAGGATATGGCCCCATACCAAGCATTCCGTTTTCCGACTGAATCATGATGGATATTTCTTTGGGAATGTAATTGGCCACAAGTGTTGGTATGCCGATGCCTAGATTTACATACATCCCATCTTCTAATTCTTGTGCGATGCGCTTTGCAATACCAAATTTATCTAAGGCCATAAAGAGATTTTTAATTACCAAAGTCATGCATCCCGATAACAAAAATTCGTGTCATTCGAAAGCATTTCAAAAAAATGATTTGCAATTATTTCTTTTCTGAAGTCATATTTACTGTTCTTCGCTCAATTCTTTTTTCGTAACCAGTTCCCTGAAAAATTCGGTGCACATAAATTCCAGGCACATGTATATGGTCTGGATCTAATTCTCCTGGTTCAACCAAATGCTCCACTTCTGCTATAGTGATGTTGCCTGCTTTTGCCATAGATGTTGAAAAATTCCTCGTAGTCTTTTGAAAAACAAGATTGCCGAATTTATCCCCTTTCCATGCTTTCACTAAAGCAAAATCTGCATGCAATGCAAGTTCCATCAAATACATTTTTCCATTAAACTCTCTTGCTTCTTTACCGGCTCCTATTTCTGTACCAAAGCCAGCCGGCGTATAAAACGCAGGGATTCCCATTCCTGCCATTTGAATGCGCGTGGCCAAAGTTCCTTGAGGAATCAAATCAACCTCCAGTTCACCGCTTAGTAATTGTCTTTCAAATTCAGCATTCTCGCCAACATAAGAACTGATCATCTTTTTTATCTGACCTTCTTTCAGTAATAAACCCAAACCAAAATCATCAACTCCTGCGTTGTTTGAAATACAAGTAATATTTTTTATTCCTTTCCTTTTTAAAGCCGCAATGGAATTTTCAGGAATGCCACAAAGGCCGAAGCCGCCAAACATAATTGTCACAGCATCAGAAATATCCCGAACTGCATGATCGGCATTATCAAATACTTTATTCATGTATTTTTTTGAATTATAAAAATACGATTAAAGAATGTTCTATTCTGGTGACTTATTTTGATTTTTTTAGTAGCGGAGTTGCTGGTTCATGAACTTCATGCATACGGCGATTAGCTTGCACTGAAAGGCTGTCCATTATTACTTTGAATATATCTGGGCGTCCCAAATAAAACTGATAGCTTTTTTGAAACTCATCTCTGGTAATATGGTGAAGCTGAAAAACTTCATCATACAATTTCATGGTTTCAAGGCTAACATTTTTTTTTGCAGAATCTTTTATGAGAAATCGTTTTGAAAATTGATCAGCCTGTATCATATCCCACATTACCTTTTGCATTTCCGGTTTTGAAATAATCCCAGAGGGGATACTATCCTTATTTGCACAACCTATAAGAAAGCAAAAAAGTAAAAGGAAAAGAAGTCTTGTCATTGCAGATCTTGTTTGTATAAAGCGATGTTACTGATATCCATCTTGCTCAGCAAATCGAGCGCCCTGTTTCTTTCGTCGGGATTCCCTTTTTTAAATGCCTTCGAAAGCTCATTAGCTTTTCCCTGAAAGAAAAATTGAAGGATCATACTATTTGGGTTTTCACTATTAACAGAATTCAATTGATTCAGTGAATTTAATATACCGCTTCTCGCATCATTTTCTTTATCATACATCTGATCGAGCCCCAAACGATAATAATTATAAAACGCATCATGAACAAGCGCATATTTGCTGTTAGTAAGGTTGTCCATTAGCCAATAACGGTTACGGTTACCGTCAAATGCTTTCCATCCTTTAATACCATTACTTTCAGGAGCATTGTTTACAATATTTTCTGCCTTTTGAAAATATGGATCACCGCCACGCAACGCAAAAGAATCAAAATCCAGCCCTAAAATCGTGTAAGCGTAATAAGCAAATATTGCGCTTAAGTTTGCAGCGAAGGGTTCAGCGCCCTGCACCCTATTTTCATTAAAATCTATTGGCTGAAATTCAACATATCTAAATACAATATCATTATCCATGAAATTTATCAAAGGACTTTGATAAGAAGAATTAAAAATAGGTCTTGCCGCCTGAACTGTAAGGGAAGCCTGAAACTCGTTGTTATCAAGAGATTGACTAATGTTCAAAGAAAAATTACAGACGATTTTTTCATTTATTTGAAAAGTTTCATTGGACCATTTTCTGGTGTTGATGAAATTATTTAACGCAGTTTGCAGTGTCTGAAACATTTTGTGATCGATGGTGGAAGAGACACGATTGGCAATCACACTTACAGTAGCCTGGAATTCCTGAGCTTTCGTATTCTTATTCAGAAAAAAAAGAAGCGAAAAAAGAAATATCGATTTACGCATACATCATTTTTATTATCCTATCAACGATATCTTTGGCAACTTGTTGCTTGGTTTTTTGCTCGTAAGCAATCTCATCGCCGTTCTTTTCAAAAATGGTAATTTTATTTGTATCATGCCCAAATCCAGCACCTGCATCATTTAAAGAATTGAGAACAATCATATCAGCATTTTTGCTCTTCAATTTATTCATTGCATATTCACGCTCGTTATTATTTTCAAGCGCAAAACCAATTAGCAATTGCCCGTTCTTTTTTTGCTGGCCCAAGCTTTTAAGAATGTCTTTTGTTTTCGCTAAATCAAGCCTAAAGGTGTCGGTGGTCTTTTTAATTTTTTCTTTTGATTTGCTAATCGGCGTATAATCTGCAACTGCAGCAGACATAACGGCAATATCAGATGAAGGAAATTTTTCTGCGCAAGCCTCATACATTTCTTCAGAAGATTCTACACGCTTCACAAAAACTCCCGGCACATTTATTTCTAGTGAAGACGGACCTAACACCAGATAAACATTTGCGCCACGTTGAGCCATTTCCGCTGCGATCGCCACTCCCATTTTTCCGGATGAATGATTGCCAATGAACCTCACCGGATCTATTGATTCGTAAGTTGGGCCGGCCGTAATCAATACTTTTTTTCCAGCTAAAGCTCTGTCTAAATAAAGAATATCGTTAACAAATTTAAATATCGTTTCAGGCTCAGCCATCCTTCCATCACCATATAAGCCACTTGCCAATTCGCCTTTTTCCACCGGAACAATTCTGTTGCCAAACGATTTCAGCTTATCAATATTTGTTTTAGTAGATGGATGCTTCCACATATCTTCATCCATTGCTGGGGCAACAATAACAGGGCAAGTTGCCGACAAATAAACTGCAAGCAATAAGTTATCGCAGAAACCATTTGCCATTTTAGCAAGCGTATTGCAGCTTAGCGGCGCAATGATCATCACATCTGCCCATCTTCCTAATAAAACATGATTAGCCCAGGAGCCTTCTTGAAACAAATCCACAAGAACAGGATTTTTTGAAAGCGTGGACAATGAAAGAGGTGTTACAAAATCCTTTGCCGCAGGTGTCATTACAACCTTTACTTCAGCACCTGCCTTTACAAGCATTCTAACAAGTAATATTGACTTATAGGCAGCGATGCTGCCTGTCACGCCTACAAGTATTTTTTTACCATCAAACATTATAAAATTATGGTCTTACGTTTTACAATGATTTATCAATTCAAAAATAAAATGCGACAGTTTTTTAAGTACCGCCGCATTATCGTAAATTTTATATCAGAAATTATATATTAACTGAATAAATCATCCTCGTTCTTTCTGTAATAAATCTTGTCCTCCATAAATTCTTGAGTTGCCAGCAATGCCGCATTTGGCATCCTTTCATAAGCTTTTGAAATTTCAATTTGCTCTTTGTTCTCATGAATTTCTTCTAAACTGTCGGTATGACTCGCAAATTCCTCAAGCTTGCTGTGCAATTCTTCCTTCAAAGAAATGTTGATCTGGTTTGCACGTTTTGCAACTATAGAAATTGACTCATACAAATTACCTGTTTTACCTTTGATATCGGTGAGGTTCTTTGTCTCAACAACGTTAATAGTGCTTGCACTAACCTGCCTTCTTAACCTGCTCATTTTTTAATGATTTTATATTGTTTTGAGATAAATTTAAAAAATTCTGAACATCTTTTGTCATCTTACTATCGGCAAATCGATCAAGAAAATCATTACAATCGGTTATTACTTGTTGATAACGATCTTCCTTCTTTTCGTCAATACTAAGACTTGCATATTGATAATCACATCTAATTACAAATAGTTTATACTGATCGCTTTTCTCTGAATCAGGATAAGTATTCATGAGTATATTGAAAACTATGCTGGCCGCTTTATATTGCCCTACATTGAAATAAAGTTCAGCATTTTTAAAATCTTTTAGTTCCAATTTTGCGCGGCATTTATCTATAATTTCTGTAGCGTCTTTTATTCGCGTCGAACCAGGGTGAGTATTAATGAAAGCTTGCATAAAGCCCATTGTTTTAGTGGTATTGGTTTGATCCAATTCAAATTTGGGCGACTGCTTATAAAAAGTATAGGCTCTCATATAATCCATTTCCTCAGCCTTGGGGCTATTTGGAAAAACTTCTACAAAGCCTTTAAACAAATTTTCTGCATTTGCATAATCTTTCAGATAAAAAGAACAATATGCAAATTTGAAATAAAGATCTTCAAACTGTGGGCTTCCTTTCAGCACTGGAAAAAGGTCTTGATACAATTGTTGAGCCCTGTTATAATCTTTGCGCAAATAATATTTTTCAGCCATGCGAAGCTTGAAGTCAACATCTTTGCTCTTCATCACTTTTGTAAAGCTCTTTTCTCCCTTGCTTCCTTTCGCAAGGCCAAGGCTCTTCATCGTTTTATTATAAAACGAACATGAAGTAAGCATTAAAGTGGAAACAAAAAATACTAGTAGTAATCTCATAAAGGCTTGCAAAATTAAGGTATTTCGGCAAAAATGAAAGTATTTAATATTCATCCCAAAAAAACCTAGTTAAGGATTGCATAAAAAAACCCTCCACAAAGAATGGAGGGTTTTTTTATTTATAAGAAAAGCTTGGTTATTTCTTCTTTTTCATCAAATTCGGATGAGGAGGGGCAACAGTGTTCGGACCTTCTTCACCAGTTCCATCTTTCAAATCAATAGTGTTCTCATCACCATTTGTTTGACCGTAGCGGAAGATAAATCTATCAGCGCTGATACCTTCTTTCTCAACCAAATATTTGATTACTTCATTAACACGATCCCAGCTTAATTGCTGTGCAGCTTTGCTTGATTCGCCATAACCTATCACTGCAACTTTACAGTTAGGGTTATTGCGCATTTTGTCAGCGATGCTAGCCATCAACGCTTTACCATCTTTGCTCAAAGTAACAGACCTGCCTTTGAAAGTAATACTTGGCAAATCGCCTATTGAGCAGCTATGTCTGCCTTTTATGTCCACTGTATCCAACATTGCTTTGATATCCTTGCAGCACTGTGGATCTGGGCACTTACCTACGCCATCAGCATCGACAGGTTGACATTGTGTTGGTGTGATAAGTTCTTTGTCTTTGCAATCAGGAACACCGTCACCATCAGTATCGCGGCTTACACCATGTGTATCAACTGGACAACCTTTTGGAGTGTTTGGTTCAAGATCGAATTGGTCAGTAACACCATCACCATCAGCATCATCCAAAACAGGTTTTGGAAGCTTCATGTGTCGTGGGGCATTGATTTCGCTGTAGGCATAATCCAATGGGTTAAGCCACCACAAAGGCTCAACAGATTTTTTGCCTATATTATAATTTAGGCCAAGGCTAAAAAATCCATAAGCATCGAAGTCCCTTGTTTGAGCTGTTTGGGTAGCACCATTCTCCTGCCATTGCTGTCCATCAAGTAAATCAGTTTTAATGAATGTGTATTTATACTCAGCAGCAATATTAAACTTGTTATTGAGCTTAAATTGGGCACCTGCGCCAACCACCAAAACGGGGTAAATAGGCCACCCACCCATTGTAGGCTGTCCTGGATCTGTTTGGGCTGGTGTGTCAAATTTGCCATCCATTGCGGCTTTTATATCTTTCTTTATATTCTTCCTGTTGCTATAAACAAATCCGCCGTTTGCGCCATTTGCATATTTGTCATAGATAGTATTAAACTGTGCTTCATAACTTCCACTAGCATCATGCGTATTAACAAATGTATGATACCTAGAAAGCCCGAGACCGCCGAATCCGTACACATTAAAACCAGTTTTTGCTCTGTGAAAGCGAACATTGTTTAACGTAATAACGCCTTGGAGGGAAAGTTCATTAACGGTTGTTCTATAATTGTAAAAAACATGATCGACTCCAGCAACATAAGATGCAGGATCCCATGCCGTATTCTTTCCAAAATCTGAGGAGGGCTGAAAGTTTAAACCTTTCATACGTAACCAATCAAATTCTCCACGAAGTGAAAATACATATCCCAACGCTTTTCTAACATGCAATCCAAAGCCACCGGTTGGTCCCCAATATCTGACATCTGTTGATCCAAATGGCAAGCCCCCTTTAATACCAATTTCCCACTCGTTGCGGGGTTTTGCAGGAAAGGGATATGCGTTATTCAAAAATTCGTTGTGCTGAGGCACACGCTTAGCAGGTATAAGAGATGAATCCCTTAAGTCGTAGCTACCGCCAATCTGGGCAAAAGAGCTTGACACTAAGAGGCATAGGATAGCACTAAATAAAAGGTTCTTTTAGATCGGAAGAGCGTCGTGTA